>CAMOTK010000051.1 GCA_946625715.1 uncultured Prevotella sp.
GCACGAGAAGTTCTCGGGCAAGAGCATCAAATACTTCGACCCGCAGACCAACGAGTCGTACACACCGTATGTCATCGAGACCTCTATCGGCGTCGACCGCATGTTCCTCTCCGTCATGTGCCACAGCTATGAGGAAGAGAAGCTCGAGAACGGCGAGACCCGCGTGGTGCTCAAGCTGCCCGCAGCCCTGGCTCCCGTGAAGCTGGCCGTCATGCCGCTCGTCAAGAAAGACGGACTGCCCGAGAAGGCCCGCGAGATTGTCAACAACCTGAAGTTCCACTTCAACTGCCAGTACGACGAGAAAGACTCCATCGGCAAGCGCTATCGCCGTCAGGATGCCATCGGCACACCCTACTGCGTCACCGTCGACCACGACACGCTCCAGGACAACTGCGTCACCCTCCGCTTCCGCGACACCATGGAGCAGGAGCGCGTGAACATCAGCGACCTCGCCTCTATCATCGAAGACAAGGTGAGCATCGTCTCGCTGCTGAAGAAACTGCAATAAGCTACAGACAAAGCTATCTGAACACATGAAAATAGCAAAACTCTTTTGGCTCTTCGCACTGGTGCTCTTCTTCGTGGCTTGCAAGGAAGAGACCGACGAGTCGCAGGACGAGTATGCCAACTGGAAGGCGCGCAACGAGGCCTATCTCAAGACCATTGCGGCCAAGGCCGAGGCCGACCCCAGCAACTGGCGCAAGCTCTGCACCTACTCGAAGGAAGCGGCCGTGGCCGACGACATCGGCGACTACATCTATGCCGAAGTGCTCGAGTCGGGCATCGGAACAGAGTCGCCGACGGGCTCCGACAGCGTGCGCGTCAGCTACATCGGTCGGCTCATGCCCACCGACAAGCATCCCCAGGGGCTGGTCTTCGACACCAGTGTCAATACCTCAAACGGCGGCGTGTTCGACTTCCGTACCAACGCCACGCGCGAGTTCTACATGTCTACACTGACCGACGGCTTCCTCACCGCACTGCTCTATATGCACCGCGGCGACCACTGGCGCATCTACGTGCCCTACCAGTTGGGCTATGGCTCGACCGTCTCCGGCCAGATTCCGGCCTACAGTGTCCTCACGTTTGAAATGGCGCTCCACGACTTCGCCCCTGCCGGCGAAGCCCTGAAGCCCTGGAGCTAAGCACAATGAGCAAAGAAAAAAGCGAAGGAATTCACTCCTTCGCTTTTTTCTTGGCATACAACGGACATTGCCGGCCAGACTGTCATCCAAAATAGTGGGGCTCGGACTTCTGCGGGTCGGCCTTCAGGCGGTTGAGCAGCTTGGCATATTTCTCGGCCAGGTCCTGATTGCGCGCCGTCAGACGGTGGTTCACCTCGCGCATCTTTGTCAGTTGCTCTATCATACTAAATCTTGTAGCCCAGCGTGATGGTGAAGACGCTGTTGCGCGACTTGTCGCCAGAACCGGATATCACTTTGGTGCAGCCGAAGTTGTAGCGGGCGTCGAGTACCACGTTCTTGAACTCATAGCTCAGACCGATGGGAATGGAGAGGTCGAACTTGTTGAGCTTGACGTCGTCGTTGCCATCATAAGCAAGTGCCAAGAAGCGGTCGACGTCGATGCTCTGGTCTCCCTGCTTGATTTTAGTGTTCATGCGCAAGGCTGGCTGCACACCGATGCGCAGTGCCAGACCTGGCAGGGGGTAGTAGCCGACGGTCAGGGGCAGCGCCGTATAGTAGTTGTTCATCGTCGACTTCACGCCTCCGTCGTTATACTTTGCTCCCTGGTCGAGAAAGAGCAGACCGCCGGCAAAGCTGAAGTTCTCGGTGAAGTAGTGTTCTATCTCGACGCCGTAGGTCAGGTTCACCTTCGCCTTGGCGTCCTTGTCGTTGGTCAGGTTGGAAATGGAAATACCAACACGCGGCTGGAAGGTGGTTTCGCCCTCACTGTGCTGAGCGTTTATACCAAGGCTGCTGCCCACGAAGAGCAGGCCTGAGAGCAGGATACGTTTCAAAGTTCTGTTGTCCATAGTCATTTGTTTTTTTATTTGTTGTTATTAATGGTTGCTTCTTTCTTTTCCATATCGGCACGGCTGCGGCTCTTCGTCACCAGCCACACACCGCCGAACACCAAGACCACGGCCAAAGCGTGGGATGGCTTCAGCACACCGAGCCCCGTGAGCACACTGACCACCACAGCCACCAACGGCTGCACGTAGTTGTAGACCGACACCACCGTGGGCCGGAGCGTCTTCTGGCCTATCATGGTGAGAATATAGCCTAAATAGGTGCCGCAGAACACCACGTAGAACGCTTCCCACCATGTTTTGGCGGGAATAGGCTGCGACACGATGTCGTAGACGTGATGGCTGGTGAAGGGGAAGATGAGCAGCGAGGCCCAGAGGAACATCCACTTGTTGGTGGTGAACACCGAGTAGCGGCGGATGAGCGGATTGAAAAGCGACAGATAGAGTGCAAACGAGAACTGAGCGCCCAGGCAAAGCAGGTCGCCGCGAATGTCGCCCACCTTGTCGCTGGCATGGGCTGCACTGGTCAGAATCAGTATCAAAGCGCCGCTGCAGCCCATGAGCACGCCCAGGGCTTTCTTGCCCGTGATAGGCTCTTTCAGGATGATGGCGGCCAGAATCATGGCGAAGATAGGCATCGACGTGGTGACTATCGAGGCATTGATAGGCGAGGTGATGGAGAGGCCAATGGTGTAGCAGCACTGATTGAACACCAGCCCGAATACGGCGGCACCGATAAACAGCAGCTTGTCGCGCGTCGGCACATGCTCGTGCTTCACGAACAGCGACGTCAGCCAGAACAAGATGCAACCGCCCAAGACGCGAAACGTCACCATCGTCAGACCGTCGATGCCGTGGGTCATGGCGTCTTTGCCCAGCGGAGCCATCAGGCCCCAGAATGCGCATGCGCCAAACATCGAGAGGTGGGCTATCAGTGGCTTTTTGTTGTCCATTTATAACTAAAACTTAAAATTTCGTTGCAAATATACGCATTATTTGGGAATTATTGTGTATATTTGCCCAATAAAAACCAACGGATTATGCAAAAATACGCTGATTATATCAAGAAAATCGAGATTGATTCGCTTTGGAGCGGCAAGAAACACATTGTGTGGGAACTCAGTCCGCGGGTGAATATTCTCAGTGGCACCAATGGTCAGGGCAAGAGTACCATCCTGAACAAGGTGGTGAAAGGACTTTCTGCCGGCGGCGAGTTTCCCAGCCACATGCTCAAAGGCGTGCGCATCGAAGTAGTTCCCGAGGATGCCCGCTGGATTCGCTACGACATGATCCGTTCGCTCGACAGCAGCCTGACGCAGGTGTTGGGCGACGACGAGACGGCGCTGCGCCAGGTGCTGCCCGTCATCAGGGGCGGCGGCGGTTCGCTGCTCGACTACCAGCTCTACCACCTGCAGCGCAAGTACTTGGACTATCAGGTGAACATTGGCAACCGCATCATCGCTTGTCTGCAGGAAAGCAAGGCCGACGAGGCCCAAAAGCTGTCGCAGAAGAAGACGCGCTTCCAGGACATGGTCGACGAGCTGTTTGCCGAAACAGGCAAGCACATTGTCCGCACGGAAAACGAAATCCGCTTCACCCAGATTGGCGAACTGCTCACGCCCTACCAGCTCTCCAGCGGCGAGAAGCAGATGCTCATCATCCTGCTCACCGTGCTGGTGGAGGACGAGCTGCCCTACGTGCTGTTTATGGACGAGCCGGAAGTGTCGCTCCACATGGAGTGGCAGAAACGGCTCATCGACCTCATCCTCGAACTGAACCCCAACGTACAGATTATTCTTACCACCCACTCGCCGGCCGTCATCATGAACGGCTGGATGGACAGCGTGACCGACGTAGCAGACATCACCTCATGAGCCAACGGTTAAGGGACAACATCGACAGTCGTTACTTCGAGGCGGCCAATGCGCTGCGCTCGAAGAAAGCACGGCGTAGGATTGTGGCCTACGTCGAGAGCTACGACGACATCTACTTCTGGCGCACGGTGCTCGGCGTGTTCGAGAACGAGGAGCGCTACTTCGAAGTGATGCTGCCCTCGAAGGTGAACCTGACGCGCGGCAAGAAGTCGGTGCTCATGAACTTTGTGGGCGAACATGTGGGGCCCGACATGATTGCCTGCGTCGATGCCGACTACGACTACCTGCTGCAGGGCGTCACGCCCCAGTCGAAGCGGGTGCTTGGCAGTCCCTACGTATTCCACACCTACGTCTACGCCATCGAGAACTACCAGTGTTTTGCGCCGTCGCTCCACGATGTGTGCGTGGCCGTGACGCTCAACGACCATCGCATCTTCGACTTCCAAGACTATTTCCGTCAGTTCAGCGAAGCCTGCTTCCCGCTGTTCGTCTGGTCGGTATGGGCCTATCGCAAGGGCTATCACAACCGCTTCTCGCTCACCGACTTCAACCGCGTGACCGACCCGGGCGGCTTCTCGGTGCAGAGTCCGGAGCAATCGATTGCCAACATCCGACGGAAGGTGCAGACCAAGGTGCGCGAGCTGCAGCGGCAGTATCCCGACAACAAGGAAAACTACCTGAAACTGAAAGACGAACTGAAAGCACTGGGCGTGACGCCGCAGACCACCTATCTCTATATGCAGGGCCACCACCTGTTCGATACCGTTGTGGCGCCTATCCTGACTAAGGTCTGCAACTTGCTCAGACAAGAACGGCAGAACGAAATCTATCATTCTGCCGCACATAAGACGCAAAAGCGCAATGAGATGTCGTGTTATGAGAACTCGCTGCAAGACGTGAAGGCGATGCTCAAGAAGAACAACGGCTACGTGATGAGCGAGCAGTTCCGCCGTCTGCAAGACGACGTGCGTCGCTACTTAGACAAAAGTCTCTAAGAAGCGCACGCTTCCCTCAACCTTTATTTCATTCACCGTGGCCGGAACGAGCACCGTTTCGCCCATGTTGAGCGTGGTCTGCTGGCCGTCGACGGTCAGTGTGCCTTGTCCCTTCACGCCGATGAGGATGACAAAGGCGTCGAGCTCCGAGTAGTCGAGCGTCATGGGCTCGTCGATGTCGTAGACGGCAGTGGTGAAGAAGGGGCACTGCACCACCTGCTCGGGCACGTTCTTCTCCAGTTTGTAGGCCGTTCTGTAGTCGGGCAGCACGCGGTAGTCGATGCTTTCGGCAGCCTCTTTCGTGTGCAGTTGGCGCAGGTTGCCGTCCTTGTCGCGCCGGTTGTAGTCGTAGATGCGGTAGGTGACGTCGCTGGTTTGCTGAATCTCGGCCACGAAGCAGCCCGCGCCGATGGTGTGGATGCGGCCTGCCGGGATGAAGAAGACGTCGCCTTCCTGGACGTGGTACTGCGACAAAGCCTCGGTGATGGTGTCGTCGGCCACCATCTGTGCATATTGCTCGGGCGTGATTTGCTGCTTCAGTCCGCTGAAGAGTTGGGCTTCCGGCTCGGATGGCAGCACGTACCACATCTCCGTCTTGCCGCGCGACTTGCCCTGTCGGTGGGCCGTCTCGTCGTCGGGATGCACCTGGATAGACAGGTCGCGTTGGGCATCGATGAACTTGATGAGCAGCGGAAACTCGTTGCCGAAGCGCTCGTAGTTGTCGCGTCCCACCAACTTTTCGCCCAAGCGGGCCACCAGCTCGTTGAGCTTCATGCCTTTGTACTGGCCTTCCTTCACAATCGTTTCGTTACCCTGAACACCCGAAATCTCCCAGCTCTCGCCCACTTGGTCGAGCTGTTGGTCGAGCTGTTTGAAGGGGATAATCTTGTCGCCGCCCCAAATGGTCTGCTTGAGCAGCGGTTCAAACTTTATTAACTCCATGTACTTTCAAATAAAAACAGTTGTTATTATCAATACGATTACGGGCGAATGCATACTTAGTTTTCTTTCCAAAATGAGCGTGTGAAGAGCACCAGCACCGTCATGATTTCCAAACGTCCCATGAGCATGAGCAGGCAGAGCAGCCACTTGATGGCGTCGGGCAGAACCGACCACGACATCGAGGCGCCGATGTTGTTGGTGAGCGACGGTCCGACGTTGCTCACGCAGCTCAGTGCAATGCTGATGGCATTGGTATTGTCGACGCCTGCAGTTATCATGATGGCCGTGGTGACGAGCAACATCATGACCGTGAGCGTGAAGAAGGCAAAGAGCGAGATGAGCTTAGTCTGCGAGATGTTCTGGCCGTTGACCTTCACGGGCAGCACGGCGTTGGGGTGCAGAATCTGGCGGAAGTTGTTGCTCATCACCTTGATGAGCATGAAGCCGCGTATGCACTTGAAGCCGCCGCTGGTGCTGCCGGCGCAGGCTCCCAGATACATGACGACGCCGAGGATAATCCACGTGATGTGCGGCCAGAGCGCCACATCGTCGTTGAACATGCCGGTGGTGGTCATGAACGACACCACCTGGAACAGGGCGTTTCTGAAGGCATGCTCCAGGTCGTAGCCCAGGCGGGTGAAGAGCAAGTACATAATCCAGAGCGTGGCGCCCAGGATGACGCAGACGTAGAGCTTGAACTCCGAGTTCTTCAGCAGCGTGCCTAATCTCATCTTGAACAGCCCCATATATAATAAGGTGAAGTTGATGCCCGAGAGAAACTGGAAGACGATGGCGATGTAGTCGATGGTGGCCGACTGGAAGTACATGGTGCCTTCGTTGTTGATGGAGAAGCCGCCCGTGGCCGTGGTGGTCATGGAGTAGTTGGTGGCCTCGAACCAGTTCATGCCAGCCGCCCAGAAGGCGAGTCCGCAGCCAATGGTGAGCAGCATGTAGACCGACCAAATCCACTTCGACGACGTAGACAGTCGGGGGTGCATCTTCGAGCGCATGGGGCCAGTGGCCTCGGCTGCGAACACCTTCACGCTGCCGCCCACGAGCGAGGGCAGAATGGCAATGGTGAAGAACACGATGCCCAAGCCGCCAATCCACTGCAGGAGCGAGCGCCAGAAGAGAATGCCGTGGGGCAGCACCTCGACGTTGTCGAAGATGGTGGCGCCGGTGGTGGTGAAGCCCGACATGGACTCGAAGTAGGCGTCGGTGATGTTGCTGATGGAGCCGTTGATGAGGAAGGGTAGGGTGCCGAACAGACTGAAGACAATCCACACCGACGTGACGACGAGGTAGGCGTCGCGGCGCGAGAGCGAGTTCTCAGCCCCTTTTCCGAAGAAGAGGAACACGAAGGCCGAGCCCAGCGTGGTCATCATCGACAAGAGGAAAGCCAGCGCATCGTCTTCGTTGAAGGCGAAGGCAATGGCCATGCAGATGCCCATGAAGAAGGCCTCGATGAAGAGCAGCGACCCGATGATTTTCGCTATGATGCGGAAGTTTACCATAACCCGTTTTTCTTGAAATATTTCTCCACCTTGTCGAGGTTGTGCTCGTGGCAGAAGACCATGACCGAGTCGCCCTCTTCAATCTGCGTGTTGCCGTTGACGAGGATGCCCTTGCCGTCGCGCACCAGTCCGCCGATGCTGACGCCCGAGGGCAGTCCGAGCGCCTTGACGGGCTTCTTCGTGACGCGCGAGCCTTCGGCGGCCACAAACTCGGCCACGTCGCTGTCGACGGTCATGAGCGAGCGCATGTTGCGCACGTCGGCCTTGAGCATCATCTGGAAGATGTGGCTGGCGGCCACGGTCTTCTTGTTGATGATGGTGCCGATGTCGAGCCCTTCGGCCATGTTGACGTAGTCGAGGTTTTCAATCATGGCCACCGTCTTGCGCACGCCCAGTTTCTTGGCCGTGAGACAAGCCAGGATGTTGGTTTCGGCGTTGCCGGTGAGTGCCACGAAGGCCTGCGTGTTCTTGATGCCCTCCTCTTCGAGCAGACCGAGGTCGCGCCCGTCGCCGTGAATGACCATGATGTTGCTGTTGTCGAGCAGCTGGTTGAGCTTCTCGCAGCGGTCGATGTCGCTCTCGATGATTTTCACGTTCATGTAGTCGGGCATGATGAGTGCCGCCCTGACGGCGGTGCTGCCGCCACCCATGATGATGACGTTCTGCACGTCTTCGTAGTGCTCCTTGCCCACCACCTTGCGGATGTAGGGTATATACTCGCGCTGGGTCATGAAGTAGGCCAGGTCGTTCTCTTTCAGTTCGTCGAGACCGCCCGGTATGATGGTTTCGCCGTTGCGCTTGATGGCCACCACGTGGTAGGGGTCGTCGGGTCCGCAGAGGTCCTTGAGTGGCTGGTTGAGCACCTCGCACGACTTTCTGAGCTTGATGCCGAGGAGCACGAGTGCGCCGTCGTGTACGTCCCAGCGCTGTCGGGCCCACGACATTTTCAGTCCGCTGATGATGTCGTCGGCGGCCAGCACCTCGGGGTAGATGAGCGAGTCGATGCCCAGGTTCTTGAAGAACTCCTGGTTTTGCGGTGCGAGGTATTCAGACTGGTCGATGCGTGCCACCGTCTTCTTGGCGCCCAGCGAGTGGGCCAGTATGCAGGCGGTGATGTTCTTCGTCTCCAGAGGCGTGACGCCCACGAAGAGGTCGGCACTGCCTATGCCCACTTCCTTCAGAGCCTTGAGGCTGGTGGGCGAGGCGTTGTAGGTCATGATGTCGTAGCGCGAGTCGAGGTCGGCCAGCCTGTCCTCGTTCTCGTCGATGAGCACGCAGTTGTGGTTCTCTGTTGAGAGCAGCTTCGAGAGGTGTGTGCCCACGCGCCCGGCACCGGCAATGACAATCTTCATAGGCTATTTGGCTGTTGGCTGTATGACGTTCTTGATACTTTCCACGTCGATGCCCACGATGTGCATCAGTTCGGGCACCTTGCCGTGTTCTACAAACTTGTCGGGCAGACCCATGCGGGTGAGCTGAGGCTGATAGCCGTGGTCGGCAAACCACTCGAGCACGGCCGAGCCGAAGCCGCCCTGCCGGACGCCGTCTTCGATGGTGACCACGCGCTGGAACTTGCGGCCGACCTCGTGGAGCAGCTCTTCGTCGAGCGGTTTCACGAAGCGCATGTCGTAGTGGGCCACATCGTCGATGCCCAGTTCCTCGATGGCGCGCTCCACGAAGTTGCCGGTGGTGCCGATGCTGAGCACGGCCAGACGGCTGCCGTCGCGCAGTCGGCGTCCGCGTCCGACGGGAATCTCCTCGAGCGGACAGTGCCAGTCGTTGGTGACGCCGCGCCCGCGGGGGTAGCGAATGACGAAAGGCCCCTTGTCGGGCAGTTGCGCGGTGTACATCATGCGGCGCAGCTCCTGCTCGTTCATGGGGGCGGCGATGGTCAGGTTGGGAATGGGGCGCAGGAAGGCCAGGTCGAAGGCGCCGTGGTGTGTGGGGCCGTCTTCGCCCACGAGTCCGGCGCGGTCGAGACAGATGACCACCGGCAGCCGCAGTATGGCCACGTCGTGGATGATGTTGTCGTAGGCGCGCTGCGAGAAGGCCGAGTAGATGTTGCAGAAGGGCTGCAGTCCGTCTTTGGCCATGCCGGCCGAGAAGGTGACGGCGTGGCCTTCGGCAATGCCTACGTCGAAGGTGCGGTCGGGCATGGCTTCCATCATGATGTTCATGGAGCAGCCAGTGGGCATGGCCGGCGTGACGCCCACGATGCGCGGGTTCTGCCGGGCCAGTTCCAGAAGCGTGTGTCCGAAGACGTCCTGATACTTAGGTGGCAGGTTGGGGTCGTCGTCGCTGATGCGCTCGCCCGTGTCGGGGTCGAACTTTCCAGGTGCGTGCCACACGGGCTTATAGTCTTCGGCCGGCGCATAGCCGTGGCCCTTCTTCGTGTGCAGGTGGAGCAGCTTGGGGCCGCTCATGTCCTTCAGCTGTCGGAGTATGCGCACCAGCTCCTTCACGTTGTGGCCGTCGAAGGGTCCGAAGTAGCGTATGTTCATGCCCTCGAAGATGTTCTGCTGGTGCGAGATGGCGCTCTTGATGGCGTTGTTCAGTCGGATGAGCCCCTGCCGGCGGTCGTCCTTGAGCATGCCCTTGCGGCGCAGCCACTGTCCGGCCTTGAAGCGCAGGGCGTTGTAGGTCTCGTTGGTGTTCAGTCCGAGCAGATACTGCTGCATGCCGCCCACGGAGCGGTCAATCGACATGTCGTTGTCGTTGAGGATGATGAGCAGGTCGTTGGGGCTCGACGAGGCGTTGTTGAGACCCTCGAAAGCCAGTCCGCCCGACATGGCGCCGTCGCCGATGACGGCCACTACCTTGCGGTTGTCCTTCGATGCCACGGCCATGCCCAGTGCGGCCGAGATGCTGTTTGAGGCGTGGCCGCAGATGAAGGCGTCGTACTCGCTCTCCTCGGGCGAGGGGAAGGGCTTCAGGCCGCCCAGCTTGCGGTTGGTCTTGAAGCGCTCGCGGCGCCCGGTCAGAATCTTGTGGCCATAGGCCTGATGGCCCACGTCCCACACAATGCGGTCTTCGGGGGTGTTGAACACATAGTGTAGTGCCACGGTCAGCTCCACCACGCCGAGGCTCGACGCCAGGTGGCCGGGGTTGACCGAGAGCTCCTGCACGATGGTTTCGCGCAGTTGGTTGCACACTTCGGGCAGTTGCTCTACCGTCAGTTTCCGCAGGTCTTGCGGGTAGTCTATGCTGTTTAAAAGTTCAAAATTGCCTTTTTCCACTGTATTCATAAAGTCATTTGGTGGCAAAGTTACTATAATTTATGCACATGACAAAATTTTGTGCTGTTTATTTTCTTAATGAGTCAACGCACTCAGACGGTGTCTTGTCAAGAAAAATTGCTAAAATTTAACACTTCGCGACCGACCATTCTAGAAAAG
>CAMOTK010000052.1 GCA_946625715.1 uncultured Prevotella sp.
TCGCGTATTTGGCGGCGAGAAACAATTTTTTCAGAACGCGGGCCTTCTCGCGAAGGCTTTTGTCGGAAAAATTCATGGTATACGGTAAGAGGGAAAGGACACGAAGAAGCCCCAGTATAGAAATACCAGGGCTGACAGGTGCGCCCGCAGGCGAACGAGCGACTTTTGTCTTAATAAGGCCAACGAGCGGCCTCGCCTTATATAGTTTCCGCTACACGGCGTATGCGGTTTGACAGGTCTATCAGAGCTCCACGCATCTGCTCGGCTTCATCCTCATTGAATCCACCTTGCCCGCCATTGCCGTCGATACCATCGAGCTTGTGGTAGAACCAAGACGATGACTTATGAAAATAAGTGTTGGCAAACTCTCTCCATGATATTGCCATCTGAATATCTCTGATTTTCTTTTTCATGTCGGTTATGATGACCGGGAATTCCATTACTGCTTCCATAATAATATTGCTTTATAGTTATTTTGACTTTAAATGCCCTCCCCGAAGGGATGTTTTGGGTTCAGAAGTAAGGCTGTCGTACCATGTTATACAAAGGTACTACAAATTTTCGTATTCACCAAATGTTTCTGTATCTTTTTCCGTAGTGGACAGTACTTTTAACAGTTCTTCCCAAAAGCCGTTTTCGGTCAACTAAGCAGTTTATCGATATTTGTCTATGGCAGATAGACAAGTTTTCTATCGACCATAGACAAATATTGAAGCGGTGTTGCCGCCAAAATTACAAATTATTCTTAATATGACCAAGCAGGCGGGGTGTTTTTTAGGAATAAGGCGCTTGTTCTTAAAAAAAATTCTTACTTTTGCATCGGAAACAGAAATCGCAGACAAGCGACAGGAAAAGAGAATTGTGATTATGGCTGAACAAACAAACAGGAAGGATGTGGCACTGGTGCTGTCGAGTGGCGGCGCCAGGGGTTTGGCGCATATAGGAGCCATCGAGGAGCTGCTGGCACACGGCTATCGCATCACGTCGATAGCGGGCTGCTCGATGGGCGCGCTCATTGGCGGCGTCTATGCTGCGGGCAAGCTCGAGGCGTTTCGCGACTGGATGAAGACCATCGACCGGAAGAAGATGCTGGAGCTGATAGACTTCTCGTTCTCTATCAACCATCTGGTGAAGGGCGACCGCATCATCGAGGCCATCATGGAGTTTGTGCCCGACGTGGCCATCGAGGACCTGCCCATCCCCTACTCTGCCGTAGCCACCGACCTGAAGGCTGGCCGCGAGATGGTGTTCACGAAGGGCAGTCTGTTTGAGGCCATTCGCGCCAGCATCTCGCTGCCCTCGTTCTACAAGCCCGTGCAGCGCGACGGCATGATTCTGATAGACGGCGGCGTGCTGAACCCCATACCGCTGAACCGCGTCAAGCGGCAGAAGGGCGACCTTCTGGTGGGCATCGACGTGAGCGGCCACGACTACAAGTCGCAGTGGGAAGAAGCCCACCAGCATGCGCTTCAGCAGAAGAAAGACAAGTCGCTGAAGGCGCAGATTCTCGACAAGCTGATTCCCGACAATATCGAGTTCAATTACTACACGGTATTGTCGCGCACGAGCTCGCTCATGATTCGCCAGAACTCTATTCTGATGGCGAAACTGATGAAGCCCGACATGCTGGTAGATATCCAGATGAGCCGCTACGGCACGTTCGACTTCGACAAGTCGGAGAAGCTGATTGCCATTGGCCAACAGAAGACGGCGCAGGCTATCAGCAAGCTGGAAAGCGGCAATCAGAACGTTTAGAAGGGATAGCCCACGGCGAGGTGGAGCGAGTGCATGTCCTTGAAGCGGCGCAGATTGAAGTAGCCGCTCTTGCCGGTGTCGTAGGGAGCGTGCAGGGCGAAGCCCCAGTCGACGCGGATGACGAGGAACTCCATGTCGTAGCGCAGGCCGAGGCCGGTGCCTGTGGCAAGGTTTTTCAGTACTTTGTTCATGCGGAAGCCCATTTCGCTGTTGGCATTGCTGATGCTCCACACGTTGCCGGCATCGAGGAAGATGGCGCCATGCAGGTTGCCGAAGAGGCGCTGCCGATACTCCAGGTTGCCCACAAACTTCAGTTCGCCGTTGCGCAAGAGATAGTTGTACTTGCCCAACCCGTAGGCGTCGGTGTAGCCGCCGGGGCCGATGGAGCGCGCTGTGAAGGCACGCACGCTGTTGGCACCGCCCACATAGAAGCTCTCGCTGAAGGGCGCAACCACGCTATTGCCGTAGGCATAGACGACGCCGGCATTGATGTGGCCCACGAGCTTGCGGTCTGACGTGCCCAGCTGCCAGGTCTTGGTCAGGTCGGTCTCTACCTTCACAAACTGCGAATATTCGTTCTTGAAGAGCGTCTTACCCGTCTGCTTCCATTTGTTTTTCTGCACCACGAGGTCGAACAGGGCAGTCAGGTTGCCGGCTTCCTGCACCGTGATTTCCCAGCGCAGCGGGTTGAGCCGCGTTGACGGGCTCTGGTAGACGTAGGTGTAGCGCATCTTGGGAATGAGCACGTCGCTCATGGTGACCATCAGATAGGGATTTTCGATGAGGATACTGTCGAACTCGTGGGTAGAGTTGTTCATGCGCTGATACTTCAGCGTGAGCGGCGAGAACTCATGGCGCTTGTTGGCCGACGACTGCCACTTGTAGGTCCACTCGCCCTGTGCCACGTGCATGCGATAGTAGCCCGGCCGATGGATAATGTCCATCGAGGCCTTGACCATCGTGGTGGGCGTGGTGAAGAACTGCCGCCTACGGTTATGGCGTGCCAGCCAGCGGTCGACAAAGGGTGCGATGATGCGCGGAAACTCAATGGAGATGTCGGCACCATACTGCCAGGAGTTCATGTTGCTCGACTGGCCCCTGGCCTGCCACTCGTAGTTGCCGTGCAGGTTGACGTCGAGCTTCTCGCCGCCTCGGAAGGCGTTGAGCTTGGTGAAACCTATGCGCAGCTCAGGGCCGTAGCGCCCGATGGTGCGGTTCTTGAACGTTGTTTCGAGATAGAAGTCGTAGGGCTTGTCGAACGTGCAGTCGATGGTCAGGTCGAGCGAGTCGTTGCCTACGGGCGTAAACTGGAAGTCGACGCTGCTGAACACGCCCGTGGAATTGATGCGCGCGAGCGACTCCACATGCTTGGCGTAGCTGTAGGGCTGGCGCGGCATGAGGCTCATGTTGCGCAGCACCACGCGCGGACGTATGGGCGAGCGCTTGCCGCTGTAGAAGATGCTCAGCGAGCGGCGCACGGTGCTGTCGGTGAGCGCTTCGCGGAAGGAGCGCTTCAGGTTCATGCGTGTGCGGCGGATATACCAGGGGCGGACGGCCTCTTCGGGCACGTCTTTCACCATCTGCAGGCGCAGCTGGGCGCGGTTTTTCACGTCGAACGTATCGGCCAGATACGATGCGTAGCCGCTGTTATAGAAGAAATAGCCGTTGTTGCGGAAGAGCGTCGTCAGGCGGGCACGCTCACTGTCGAGCAGCGAGGCGCTGAAGGGGCTGCCACGGCCGATGATGGCCTCGCTGGCCGTAGAGTCGATGAGCTGTTTCATGGGCGCAGGGAAGCCCACATAGCTCATGCTGTCGATGCGCAGGAGCGAGTCCATACGGATGCTGTAGGCTATCTTCGCCTTCTTCGGGTTCGAGAGCGTGTCGATGCGGTAGTCTACCTGACTGTGCATGTAGCCGCGGTTGCGCAGCACGGTCTTGGCCACCGACGAGCGCAGGGCGGGGTTCACGTTGCTCATCAGCACCGGCTCTGAGCCAAACGTTCTGGTCATCCACTTGGCAAAGCCCGACGTTTTCTTTGAAAAGGCGTTCCAGACGCCCAGACCGATATGCAGCGGCGAGCGGAAGTAGCTGGAGCCGAAGAAGGCGTCGTTGGGGGCTGTGGCCAGTGCGGCTTCCACCTCTTCCTGCGTGGCAATGGTGTAGTTGCTGTCGTCGGCATCGAGATAGTTCAGTGGTCGCAGGCCAACGTATAGCTGGTCGTCGTCGGGGATGTTCTTCGTAGTAGAGCATCCGCCTATGAGCACTGCCAGGAGCAGTGCCATGATCGGGGGCAATATGTTATGGCGTCGTTGGTTCATTTGGTTGTTGGCTGTTGGCTTTGAGCGGTTGGCGGTTCTTGCCTTTCACGAGCAGCGCTCGAGCGGGCGGTAGAGTCACGGCGGACGTTCATGGGGCGCATCAGGTCGGCATCGCTCTTCCACGGGGTGAGGATGTCCTTGAAGTTCTGCATCTTGCGGCGCCAGGCAAAGCCCACGCCATATTCGCCCGTGTAGCCCTCGAGCCAGTCGTAGACGTTCTGGTTGTAGAAGAGCGACACATACTCGTTGGCCGTGGGCGACAGGCGATACTCCATGAGCACGTTGTCGAAGAAGGACTGCTGACCTACGGGGGCGCCAGTGTTGCTTTCCGACACCTTGCCGCCTATCTGCACCTTCAGGCGGTTGTTCCAGAAGCGCTTGGCAAACTTGAAGGAGTAGTCGGTGCGCTTCTGTCCCGAGGCCTCGGTGACGTTGTCGAGACCGATGCTCAGGTCGAGGGTCTTCAGGGCTGTGCCGGCAATGCTGTTGATTTCGCTCTGCAGGAACGAGCTGAGGGCATCGTTCATGGTGAAGTTGCTGGTGTTGCCGTCGTCCAGGTACATGCCTGTGGTGAGCATGGTCACGGCCAACTTGCCGCGCTGCTCGGGCGTCATGGCCGACAGCTCTGTCGAGAGGCTGTTGTCCTCGGGTGCATCGATAATGAACTCCAGGCCCATGTCGTTGAGCGTCTTGGTGATGATGACGCCACAGTCGAAGGCCACGGTGCGCTGCGAACCGCTGCTCGCCACGCTGGCTTTGGTGCGCTCGGTGGCGGTGATGTTCAGTCGGGGGTTCATCATGTCGCCCGTGAACTCCACGTAGCTGCCGTCGTGAATGGTAAAGGTCTTCAGCGGGATGACGGGCAGCGAGTATTTCATCTTGCCGTCGTTCAGGGTCAGTCGGCCGTTGAGGGTCATGCCGTCGTCGGTATAGCCCATGCGCAGGCTGCCGCCACCCATCACGTCGACGTAGTTGCTCAGGTCGGCATTCAGTCCGCAGACGAAGTGGGCGCCCTGGTCGATGTTCATGTCGAGCGTCATGTCCATGCCCGAGGGTGCCGGACGGTCGACCACCATCTGGGTGGTGTCGTTGAAGTCGGTGAACTTCACGAGGCCTTCCAACTGGTTGTCGGTGGAGAGCGGCGAGTCGAGCAAGAGATAGGTCAGGTCGGTAGAGCCCAGCACATCGAGTCGTCCGCGCATGCGCAGACGGTCGAGCGAACCCGTGAGGCGCGAGAAGAAGTTGACGAAGGCCTTGCCGTAGGCTATCGACTTGCTGGTGCGCTTCTGGTCGATGAGCTGGAAGTTGCGTGCCGACATGGTCAGGTTGGTCAGAATCTTGTCGGTATTGCCAAAGTCGATGTTGCCGTCGATGGTGAAGGGATTGCCGTTGGTGGCGTGGAGCACATACTTGTCGAGCAGCAGCTTACTGTCGTCGATGGTCACGGGCTTATCGTTGAACCGCAGGCGCACGCCGTAGGGCTGACTGAGGAGATAGCCTTGGTCGAAGTAGACCACGCCGTTGACGTGCGGACGGGTGAGCGTGCCCCTCACGGCCAGCTCGCTCTCGGCAAAGCCTTCGAAGCCTAACAGCTGGTCGGGAATGAAGCCGTTGACAATCTCCATGGGAAACTTCGTGAGCTTCAGCGAACCGTCGAGGTAGCCGTCGGGATAGTCGGCGTTGGCCACGTGGTAGCCGCCCTTGAGGAAGCCCACCTCGGCCTTGTTGCGGAACAGGCGGCCTTCCACCACGTGGGTGCCGTCTTCCTTCTGCAGGTAGGCCAGGTCGGTATTGATGTCGCCCAACGGACAGCCCTCGTAGGTCATTGTGGCAATGGCCATATCGCTCACCAACGAAATCTGGTCTTGCTTGTCCATCATGACGTGGAAGTCGCCGTCGAGAATACCGGTGATGCGCGGCATATAGGGCATGACGCTCGTCAGCTGGTCGAGGTCGAAGCGGTTGAGCGACACGGTCAGGTCTTGCTTCATGTCGGAAGTGGGGTTTTCGCTGTAGAGCTTGATGCCCACGCCGTCGTCGGCCAGGAGCGACACGTCGGCTGTGATGCGCAGACTGTCGTCGAGCAGAATGTAGTTGTCTTGGTTGAGTGCAAACTCCTTATAGCCTATCAGCGGACGGGCAGGCAACAGATGGAAGCGCATGCCGGCAGCTTCCATGATGGCCTCGGTGCCAAGGCGCAAGCCCATCTTTCCGTCGCTGTCGAAATAGCGCAGGCCCAGCAGACCGCCAGTCTCGGAGAGATGGCCGTCGAAGAGGGCACGGAAGACGAACTGCGGGTTGCGGCGGTTGTTCTCTACCACGCCCTGGAAGGTCAGTCGCTGGCCGTTGTCTTTCAGGTTCAGCGAGATGGTGTCGATGCGGGTAGAGTCGGCATTGAGCGAGTAGATATGGGTCTTGCCGTTGAGTCCTTTCTCGGGCGAGGTGCTCATGTCGACGAGCAGGTCCATGAAGTCGATGTTGTTGCTCGAGCGCAGATAGTTGGCAATGGGATTCTCGCGACCGCTCGACACGTAGAGGCGCGCGTAGGGCAAGAGGCCCTTGATGACCTGCTGGTCGATGTGGCGACGATGGAACTGGGCCATGATGGTGTCAGTCAGTACAGAGGAGACAGAGAGCAAGCGCTCGTAACCGCCGCTGGCATCGAACTTCAGTTTCAGGTCGCCGCTCTGCATGCGTGCCCATGTGGTGTCGGGGTTGGTTTTCAGCGAGAAGCCGACAGTCTCAGGCAGATAGGTTCGCTTCTCATCTTTAATATAGAAGTCGCCCAAAAGGCCGTCGGCAGCATGGCTTTTGTCGAGGTCCGACCGCAGATTGAGGTTGCCGCACATGCCCACCGTCAGCGGATATTCGGCGAAGCCCAGCCGATAGATGTCGGCCTGACGGATGTCGGTGGTCAGGTTGGCACTCACGAGGTTCTTGCCCAACAGGGCGTCGGCATGTATGGTGCCGTCGAAGAGGTCGTTGGTGCCTTCGAGGGTGGCTAAGGCGTGGCCGTTGGCCAGGGTGGCCTTGGCGCTCATGCCGTCGAGACAATAGGAAGCGTAGTGCAGCTGGTAGAGTTGCACGTCGGCATTGAGGCGTGTGCGCTGGTCGAAGGGGTCGAAGCCCTGACCGTGTATTTTGGCATCGGCCGTCACGTCGAAGATGCTGTCATGCGGCATGAAGTTATGGACGTTGAGCTGCGAGATGCTCAGGTTGGCGTCGTAGCGCTCGGTGAGCAGGTTGGCACTGCCTTTGAGCCGCACCACGCCACGGCCCTGTCGGGCGGTGATGTTGGCCAGATACTGCTGTCCGTCGACCTTCACCCGTCCGCCCATCGTGGTTCCTGCCGGTATGCGGTAGTTGCGCCGTATGTCGCGTGGCAACATGCCCATCACGAAGTTCAGGTTCTGGGTCTCCATCTTCACGTTCAGGTCGGCCAGCAGGCGGTCCATGTCGGTCAGGTTGCGGGCGTAGCCATTGGCGGTGACGTGCAGGGCGGTGGGCAACTTCATGTCGAGCCCGGTAATCTCCATGCGCTGCAGGTTGCCGTTCACCGAGCCTTTCACTATCAGCGGGTGGTTGGGATACTGGCACATGAGGTCTTTCGGCAGGGCATTGCCACCGAGCTTCGTCAGGTCTTGCTTGCCCACAGAGGCATTCAGGCGGGCTCGCAGCTTGCCGGGATGCGCATCGTCGAAGGCATTGAGGTCCATCGACAGCTCGCCTTCGATGTCGGAATCGGGGGTATTCAGCCGCAGGGCGGGCAAATCCAGCTGTTTCTCGTCCATGCGGATGGGCGTGGAGAAGTGGCTGAGCACAAACCCCTGCCCTGCCTGCCAGTCGCCAAAGCTCAGACTGTCGGCACGGAAACCGGCATCGCGCACGTTGAGGGCCAACAGGGGCGACTGATAGAGGATGGAGTCGACCTGCAACTGTACCGTAGAGAGGGCCACCAGACTGGTGGCAGTACCATCGGGCAGCGTGGTCAGATAGTCTACCTTGCCATCGCCAACGAGCAGACGGCCCACGGTATAGCGCTCACGGCCTAAGTCGACCACGCCTTCAAAGGCGCGTGCCTGACCTAAGTAGGCAGCCACTCGCATGGTGTCGCCGGGCATGTGCACCTCTACTCTTGAGCGGTACAGCCCAATGCTGTCGGCATTGATGACCCATTTCATCTCGCTCTTCGTGGTGTCTACAGCTGCCGTATCGCTCAGTTGCACCAGCACATCGGCATCTTCCAGCCGTGCACCGTTGAGCATGACGGTCTCCTTGTCGAGGTCAATACCATCGGAACTGATGCGGAAGTAGCCCAGTCGGCCACTCACCTGCAGGTCGCTAATCATGTCGAGGGTATTCACCTGGGCTTTCTCAATGGCCAGTTCGTTGACCACCACCTGCTTATGAAACAGCGGACAAAGCTCTACATCGACAACGGCACGCTGGATATCGGCAATGGTGTCGCCTTGTTCAGACAACACCCTGACGCCGTCGACACCAAGATCAAGGGGAAAAACCAAGTCGACGTGCTCTACACTGATGGCCATGCCCGTCTGCTCGGAAGCAATAGCGGCCACTTTATGCACAACCCAATTCTGTATGGGCGGCACATAGAGCAACGCCATGAGCACCAAAAAGAGCAGAATGGGGCTCAAAAGAATGCCCAGTATCCAGAGCAACGTCTTCTTCATGTGTGCAAAGATAGCTTAATTTGAGAGAACTACAAAGAAAAATGACTAAGAATTTTGGAATTGATGCCACAAAGCATCTGCCGGCAAAGGGGATACGACGCTGATAGGCGCGTGGGAAACGGGATGCTCGAATGTCACTTGATGGGACAACAGCGAGATGCTGCCGTCGGGGTTGGAGCGCCGCGCGCCATACTTCAGGTCGCCACGGATGGGACAGCCCATGGCTGCCAACTGACAGCGTATCTGGTGGTGGCGACCGGTCATGAGCTGCACTTCGAGCAGCGTGTAGTTGTCGCTCTGCCCAATGACGCGATACTTCAGCACCGCCTTCTTCGAGCGCGGCACCTCGTGGTCGTAGGCATACGACTTGTTCTGCTGTTCGTTGCGCACCAGCCAGTGGGTCAGCGTGCCCTCTGCCTCTGGCGGACGGTTGCGGGTGATGGCCCAATAGGTCTTGTGCACCTGTCCCTCGGCAAACATTCTGTTCAGGCGCGAAAGGGCCTTCGAGGTACGGGCAAAGACCACCAAACCGCTCACCGGGCGGTCTAAACGGTGTACCACGCCGAGAAACACGGCCCCGGGCTTCTGGTACTTCTCTTTGATATAGGCTTTCACCACGTCGGAAAGCGGCGTGTCGCCAGTCTTGTCGCCCTGGACGATCTCACCGCTTTCCTTATAGACGATAATCAGGTGATTGTCTTCGTAAACGGGTTGCATGGCGCCTTAGGTGTTCATGCCGCCGTCTACCTGGATGACCTGACCGGTCACATAGCTCGACAGGTCGCTGGCCAGGAACGTTGCCACGTTGGCAATGTCTTCCACCGTACCACCGCGACGCAGAGGAATCTTCTCAATCCACTGCTTGCGAACTTCGTCGGGCAGAGCCTTGGTCATGGCGGTGTCGATGAAGCCCGGGGCAATGGCGTTGGCACGGATGCCACGCGAACCAATCTCCATAGCCATCGACTTGGCCAGCGCAATCAGACCTGCCTTCGAAGCGGCATAGTTGGCCTGACCGGCATTGCCGTGAACACCTACTACCGAGGCCATGTTGATGATTGAACCGTTCTTCTGGCGCATCATAATCGGTGTGCAGGCGTGGATGAAGTTGAAAGCCGACTTCAGGTTGACGGCAATCACGGCGTCCCACTGCTGTTCGCTCATGCGCATCATCAGGCCGTCTTTCGTGATACCGGCATTGTTCACCAGGATATCGATAGAGCCAAAGTCTTCTTTCACCTGGTTCACCACCTGCTCGGTCTGTGCAAAGTCGGCGGCATTCGAGGCATAGCTCTTGGCCTTGACGCCCTTGGCAGCTATCTCCTTCTCTGTTTCTTCATTCACTTCCAGATCGGTGAAAGCCACGTTGCAACCCTCTTCAGCAAACTTCAGGGCGATGGCTTTTCCGATTCCGCGTGCTGCACCTGTAATCAGCGCAGTCTTGCCTTCTAATAATCCCATAATCTTTTTGATTGAATATATAAAAAAACACTAATTAGTTTTGTCGGTTCTTGCCTAAGGCACCATACACAAACTTGGCCACCTGAGGCTTCGTGGCCTCTTCGTTCATGCCACGCGCTATGCGACCATATATATAAGGTACCTCAAGGCCCTTGATGCAATAGTGGGTGATGTCGGCCACAAGGTCCACATTGTCGATGTCGAACTCACCGTCTTCCTTGCCCTCGGCAAACACCTTGCGGAACAGTTCCACCTCGGCATCGTCGAAGTGCTTGCGCACTTTCTCCACCATCCAGATGTTACGGAAGAACTCGGCA
>CAMOTK010000053.1 GCA_946625715.1 uncultured Prevotella sp.
GCAATGAAACAGGCCGTTTTTGCCTGCCGACCATCAGTTGGCTGCAAAAACGGCCGTTCTCGTGCAATAAGTGCTGATTTCCCCTGAACAAAGTGCCACTTAACGAGGAGCAAAACACTGTAATTCGAGGAGAATTACGCCGTAATTCAAGGCGAATTATGCCGTAATACTCACCACTAAACAAAAAGGGCTGTTTTCCTGCATTTCCTGCACCTGATGCTGAGTATCAGATGGTTATGCCAATTTTTCCTGCACCAATTGGTGCAAGAAAAAGTAATTTAACGCTCTGATTATCAACGCCAAGTGCAGAAGTGCAGGTTTTTCTTCGATGTTTTTATCCCATAGGCTAACGACCGATTTGGGTTTCTGACAAAGCGGCACCCGGTTGGCGCGATAGGTTGCGGACTTGCACGTGTAATGCTAAAAAACATTAGAAATTTGGCTGTCTCGCGGAAAATCCGTATATTTGTGGCCAAATAAGAAAAAACAGAAAGTCTATGAGAAAAATGCTTTGCTTGCTCTTGGGATTTGCAGCACTTGGCGTGCAGGCACGAGAGCGTACAGAGAGTGAGATGCTGGCCATTGCCCAGCAGCAGTTGCAGCAGACCGATGCCGCCCGTCGGGCTGCCGGGCAGCTGTCGGCCGTGAACGTAGAACGTGTGTTGCAGGCCGATATGCTGAGCCTTTACAATGCCGAGACCGGCTTCGTGGTGGTCAGCCGCGACGATGCTTTCGACGCCGTGTTGGGCTATGCCGACCAGCCCGTCGATATGGACAGTGCCGCCCCAGGCTTCCTTTGGTGGCTGAAGGCCATCGAGCAGTCCATGGCCCAGCGCAAGGCTTCCGGTCAGGTGAAGAAGGTGCAGGCTCCGGTCGTGGCCGAGAAGTTCTTCTTTCTCACAACGCTGTGGGGACAGGGAGGCACTGCAGGCAGTGCTTACAACTATTTGTGTCCGGATATCGATGGCACAAAGGCGCTCACTGGCTGTGTGGCCACTGCTTTGGCGCAAATCATGAACTATTACAAGTATCCCGAGCAGTCGACGGGTAAAGGCTCCTATTGTCTGAAGAACGTAGATGAAAGTACCGGCAAAGAAACCTATTCCAGTTATATCGAAGTTCCCATCAATACCACCTACCAGTGGTCAACCCTCAAGAGCAGCTATGGCAATCTGGTCACTCAGGCTGCCAAGCAGGCCATTGGCGAACTGATGCGCGACTGTGGCTATGCCTCAAAGATGCAGTATGGCCTCAGTTCCAGTGGTGCTTTGCTCGATGATGCCGTAGAGGGCATTGTCAACAACTTCAAGTATCCGGCTCAGTCCATCCGCTATGGTCTTCGCGACTACTATTCCGACGATGAGTGGATGAACATTATCTATACCGAGCTCATGGCCCGCCGCCCCATTCTCTATACGGGCGTCGACTATTCTTCAGGTGGCCATGCTTTCGTCTTCGACGGACTTGACACCGATGGCAAGATACACGTCAACTGGGGATGGAACGGCACTTCGAACGGTTTCTTCGACTTTGCCGACCTGGCACCGACTGGCATTCAGGGTTCCACCGGCACCGACCACTTTAATGATGCGCAAGACATGATGTACGGCATCACGCCCACAGAAGACCTTTCCAGCTTGTGGCCAATGACCTATTCCGAGTTTGCTTCCTACGAAGGTAGTTACACCCTTTCGAGCACCAGCAAAAACATCATCTATGCCCGCACGTCTACGGGCAGGATTCTCAATATCCACTACATGGACTTCTACGGAAAGATTGGACTCTGTCTGAAGAATGTAGATACCGGCACCGACTATTTCTATGCCATCAACTACGATACCAGTAAGGGCGTCGGCTTCTATATGGGCGCAGGACTCAGAAGCACGTCGTTCACTATCCAGAGCGCAGTGCCGGCCGGCACCTACTATGCCTTCCTGGCCAGCAAGGCCAATGAAGACAGCGAGTATCGTCCCGTGCGCTGCATAGGCGGTGCCGTGCGCTATACCGTGCAGCGTGCTGCCGACGGCACCATGACGTTTAGCGATCAGGAAACCATCAGCGGCATTGAGCCCGTGGCCAAGGTCAGCACAGCCGAGCAGTCGCGCTACAACCTGCGTGGACAGCGTGTCGACGGCCGACAGAAGGGCATCAACATCGTGCGCATGAGCGACGGCACCACACGGAAAGTGCTGGTACGCTAACGCTTTGAACGAAAGAAATCTTGCATCAACAGGCGACATTCTTCTTCGAGAATGCCGCCTGTTGTCGTTGCTTTGGGGTGCAGCGCACGAGGGGCATAGAGGTTGTAGCCACGCTTCTCGTCGGTTGCGCCATAGACAATGCGGGGCACCTGTGCCCAGCCGATGGCGCCGGCACACATGGTGCATGGTTCCACGGTGACGTAGAGTGTGCAGTCGGTCAGATACTTGCCGCCCAGCGTGTTGGCTGCGGCCGTGATGGCCTGCATCTCAGCATGTGCCGTCACGTCGGTGAGCGTCTCCGTCATGTTGTGTGCGCGGGCCACCACCGTGTCGTGGCACACCACCACAGCGCCGATGGGTATTTCGCCTTTAGCCAGTGCTTTTTTCGCCTCGGCCAAAGCCAGTTTCATGTATTGTATATCCTTTTCTTCCTGTGTCATGCGTGCAAAGATAGCTATTTTCAGTGAGAAAAACGCTCTTTTCTCGTTGAAAATAGCTATCTTTGCACCATGACATTCAAAATAATCCATATCGACGAGACCGATTCCACCAACCGCTGGCTGCGCGACCATTGCCAGCAGCCGATGGCCGACAGCCCAGAGCCCATAGTTGTCGTTGCCGACTACCAGACGGCAGGCCGCGGTTGTGGCACCAACACGTGGGAGTCGGAGCGCGGAAAAAACCTGCTCTTCTCGCTGCTCATCCATCCTACAGATGTGCCGGCCCGCGAGCAGTTCCTGCTCTCCATGGCCAATGCGCTCGCCCTGAAGACGGCGCTCGACAGCTATGTGGACGACATCAGCATCAAGTGGCCCAACGACATCTACTGGCGCGACCGGAAGATAGGCGGCACCCTCATCGAGACACGCCTGCAGGGCACACTTGTCAAGGACTGCATCATCGGTACGGGCATCAATGTCAACCAGACGCAGTTCCTGAGCGATGCCCCCAACCCCGTGTCGTTAGCACAGATACTTGGTCATGAGGTCAGCCGCGACACGTTGTTGCAGCACATTCTCGACGCCTTCCGTCTCTCCGACGACCTGCCCGAACGCTATAAGGCCGCGCTCTATCGGCGCGAAGGCTTTTTCACTTATCGCGATAGTGGCGGCACGTTTCGGGCCGAGTGGGTCGATGTGGAGCGCGATGGCACGCTTGTGTTGCGCGACGAGGACGGCACCGTGCGGCGCTATGCGTTCAAGCAGGTAGCCTTCGTGCTCTGACGGTTTCCAGGTGATTCTAACATTCCAAAATAATAAAAAAGAAAAAAACAATGGCAAGATTCAAGAGAATTCTACTGAAGCTTTCGGGCGAGAGCCTGATGGGCAAACAAGGTTTCGGCATCGACCCCGAGCGGTTGCAGCAGTATGCCGAACAAATCAAAGAAGTGGCCGAGATGGGCGTGCAGATAGGCATCGTCATCGGTGGCGGCAACATCTTCCGCGGCCTGAGTGGTTCGCAGAAAGGCTTCGACCGCGTGAAGGGCGACCAGATGGGCATGTGCGCCACGGTCATCAATTCGCTGGCCCTCAGTTCGGCCTTGGGGGCTATTGGCGTGAAGAACAAGGTGCTCACCGCTATCCGCATGGAGCCCATCGGCGAGTTCTACACCAAGTGGAAGGCCATCGAGGCCATGGAACAGGGCCAGGTGTGCATCTTCTCTGCCGGCACCGGTTCGCCTTACTTCACCACCGACACCGGTTCGAGCCTGCGCGGCATTGAGATTGAGGCCGACGTCATGCTGAAGGGCACCCGCGTCGACGGCATCTACACCGCCGACCCCGAGAAAGACCCCACGGCCACGAAGTTCCAGGACATTACCTACAAGGAAGTGCTGGCCCGCGGCCTGAAGGTGATGGACCTCACCGCCATCTGCATGTGTCAGGACAACAACCTGCCCATCTATGTGTTCAATATGGATGTGGTGGGCAACCTGAAGAAAGTGATGGCCGGCGAGGAGATAGGCACGCTGGTACACAACTAACATTCCCCAAAAAAGAATACGTCGGGTTTACGCTTCCGTAAACTCGACGTATTCGCCTTCGTCTTCTGTAAAGATTTTCTTTTTCACCTCGCTCTCGTGGCGGTGGTCCACGATGGTCACGCCTTCGGCAGTGGTCGTCTGCTGTCTGGGCTTCTGCCTTTCCGTCCGCTGCCTGGTCGTGTTGGCTTCCTTCCTTCTGAAGTAGTCGGCGTCGAAGGGCGACTTCCTGCTGCCTTCACGATAGTGCTTGGTCGACACCCGCTTGAAGTATTCATCGTCGCGGTTGTAGCGTTGCATGGCCTCTCGCATCTGCCTGATTTTCCGGTACACGAAACTCACCACAACCATGATGATGATTGTGAGGACAACAAGTGCCAAAGCCACAAGTCCAAAAAGCCCTTTCAGCATAGACGGTTAGATTTAGCGGTTAGAAACGAGCGACAGCACCACATACCATGCGATGACAGCCGCGATGCCGATGACGCCCAGTCCGAGAATCAGTGCGGCAGAAGTGATGAGGAAGATGTATTTCACCTCGTTGCCTTTCCACCCCCAGTGCTTGAACTTCAGCGCAAAGAGCGGTATTTCGGCCACGAGCAGATAGCTGCTGATGAGCATCATGGCGACCACACTATAAATATAATAAGGTGTAGTGCTCAGCACCTCGCTCAAACCCGTCATGATGCCGCCCCAGAAGAGGGCGTTGGCAGGCGTCGGCAGACCAATGAACGACGTGGTCTGACGTTCGTCGAGATTGAACTTGGCCAGTCTGAGTGCCGAGAAGGCAGCCATGATGAAGGCCACGTAGGGTAGGGGGAAGTCGGCTGCTTCGAGGAAGTTGAAGATGATGGCCGACGGTGCAAAGCCAAAGGTGATGTCGTCGGCCAGCGAGTCGAGCTCCTTGCCGATGGGCGACGACACGTGCAACAGGCGTGCCGACATGCCGTCGAAAAAGTCGAACACGGCACCGACGATAATGAACGTCAGGGCCAGCGAATAGCATCCTTTGAAGGCCCAATAGGTAGCGATACAGCCAGCAATGAGGTTGCAGCAGGTGAGCGTGTTAGGGATATACTTCTTCAGCATAGGCTTTGACGTGATTTATTAGGTTGCTTGTTTCTTAAGAGTGTTCGTTGGTGGTGGGCAGCAGGGCTATCACCGTCTGGTCGCCAGTGGTGGCCTGTCCCATGGTGATGCAGGGGCGCGAGCCTAAGGGCAGATAGACGTCGACGCGCGAGCCGAGCTTGATGAAGCCCAGGTGCTCGTCGATGTAGCACTCTTCGCCTTCCTTGGCGTAGGTGACGATGCGTCGGGCCATGGCGCCGGCAATCTGCCTGACGAGGATGTCCTGCCCGTCGACGGTGGTAATCATCGTGTCGGCATGCTCGTTCTCTTCGCTGGCCTTGGGCAGCCAAGCCTTGTGGTAGTTGCCGTTGTAGTGCTTCACGAACTTCACCGTGCCGTCTACCGGAAACCAGTTGGCGTGCACGTTGAGCGGACTCATGAAGATGCTAATCATGAGTCGGCGTTCGTGGAAGTAGACGTTTTCGTCCACCTCTTCAATGACCACAATCTTGCCGTCGGCCGGAGCCACGACGGTGCCTTCTGTCGGTCCGTTGAAGTAGCGTATGGGGCAGCGGTAGAAGTTGAGCATGAGCAGCCACATGACGCCTAAGATGATTGTGACAATCCAGAAAGGAATCGTTGAGTCGAAAGAACGATAGAGCACCACAGCGATGGCAATCAGGATGAATGCGCTGTAGGACAATTCGTTGGTTCCTTCACGATGTATTCTTATTTTCTTTATCTTTTTGAGCTTTTTGATTCTTTCTCCCATGATATGGTATTGGTAATTCCTTGCAAAGGTACGCTTTTTTTGTGTAAGTAACAAACTTTTTGTTCGTTTCTTTTCGTAATCTCAGTTTTTAGTCGTAACTTTGAGGCTCAAAACTCAACGCAATGGAAGATTTCATACATCTACACGTACATACTTACTACTCTATACTCGACGGTCAGTCGAAGATTTCGCGCCTCGTAGACAAGGCCATTGCAGACGGCATGCGGGGCATGGCCATCACCGACCACGGCGACATGTTTGGCATCAAGGAGTTCCACGACTACTGCATCGGTGTGAACAAAAAGCGCAAGGCCGAAGGGCTGGAACCCTTCAAGCCCATTTTCGGTTGCGAAATGTACGTCTCGCGCCACGGCTCCAAGTTGCTGCGCCGAGGCAAGGAAGACCAGAGCGGCTATCACCTTATTGTGCTGGCCAAAAACTACAAGGGCTACAAGAATCTCATCAAACTGGTGTCGAACGCATGGGTCGACGGCTACTACATGCGTCCGCGTACCGACCGCGAAGACCTGGAGAAGTACCACGAGGGCCTCGTTGTCTGTTCGGCGTGCATTGCCGGCGAGGTGCCCAAGAAGATTCTCAATGGCGACATGGCCGGCGCCCGCGAGGCCGTGGAGTGGTATCACCGCGTGTTTGGCGACGACTACTACTTAGAGCTGCAGCGCCACGAGGTGAAAGACCCCAACATCCGCGCCAACCGCGACACCTTCCCCTTGCAGCAGCAGGCCAACAAGGTGCTCATTGAGCTGGCCCACGAGTATGGCATCAAGCTCATCTGCTCCAACGACGTGCACTTCGTCGACCAGGAGAATGCCGAGGCCCACGACCATCTGCTCTGTCTGTCGACGGGCAAGGACCTCGACGACCCCACCCGCATGCTCTACTCCAAGCAGGAGTGGTTTAAGACCAAGGCCGAGATGAATGCCATTTTCAGCGACGTGCCCGAGGCCCTGTCCAACACGCTCGAAATCCTCGACAAGGTAGAGATCTACTCCATCGACCACGACCCCATCATGCCCTTCTTCCCCATTCCCGAAAGCTTCGGCACCGAGGAAGAGTGGCGCCGCAAGTTCACCGAAGAGCAACTCTACGAGGAGTTCACGCGCGACGAGAACGGCGAGAACCCGCTGCCACGCGAGGAAGGCGAGAAGAAAATCGCCCACCTCGGCGGATACGAGAAAATATACCGCATCAAATTCGAGGCCGACTATCTGGCCAAACTCGCCTACGAAGGTGCCGCCGCACGCTATGCCCAGCCGCTCGACAAGGAGGTCGACGACCGCATACGCTTCGAGCTACACATCATGAAGACCATGGGTTTCCCCGGCTACTTCCTCATCGTGCAGGACTTCATCAATTCCGCCCGCAACGAACTCGGCGTCATGGTAGGTCCCGGGCGTGGCTCGGCCGCAGGCTCCGTCGTGGCCTACTGCCTCGGCATCACCAAAATCGACCCGCTGAAGTACGACCTGCTGTTCGAGCGCTTCCTCAACCCCGACCGTATCTCCCTGCCCGATATCGATACCGACTTCGACGACGACGGCCGCGGCCGCGTGCTGAAGTGGGTGGAAGACAAGTACGGCCACGAGAACTGCGCCCACATCATCACCTACGCCTCGATGGCCACGAAAAACTCTATCAAGGACGTGGCACGCGTAGAGAAACTGCCGCTGGCCGAGTCGAACCGCCTCTGCAAGGCCATCCCCGACCGTCTGCCCGACGACGAGAACGGCAAGACGCCCAAGATGAACCTCACCAACGCCATCAAGGCCGTCAGGGAGCTGCGCGAGGCAGAGGCTTCGCCCGATCCCGCATTGTCCAACACCATCAAATATGCCAAGATGCTGGAAGGCACCGTGCGCGGCACGGGCATCCATGCCTGCGGCTTCATCATCTGTCGCGACCCTATCAGCGACTGGGTGCCCGTGTCGACGGCCGACGACCCCGACTTCAAGGACACCAAGACCAACTGCACACAGTACGACGGTCACGTCATCGAGTCGACCGGTCTCATCAAGATGGACTTCCTCGGCCTGAAGACGCTCTCCGAGCTGAAAGAGGCCTGCGCCAACATCAAGCTGACGCGCGGCATCGACGTTGACCTCGACACCATACCCATCGACGACCCCAAGACCTACGAGCTATACCAGCAGGGCCGCACCATCGGCACGTTCCAGTTCGAGTCGGCAGGCATGCAGAAGTACCTGCGCGAGCTGAAACCCACGGTCTTTGAAGACCTCATCGCCATGAACGCCCTCTACCGCCCGGGACCTATGGGCTATATTCCCGACTTCATCAAGCGTAAGAACGGCTTGGCGCCCATCACCTACGACATTCCCGTCATGGAGAAGTATCTGAAGGACACCTACGGCATCACCGTCTATCAGGAGCAGGTGATGTTGCTCTCCCGACTGCTGGCCGACTTCACCCGCGGCGAGAGCGATGCGCTGCGTAAGGCCATGGGTAAGAAGAAGAAAGACATCGTCGACGCCATGAAGCCCAAGTTCATCGAGGGCGGCAAGAAGAACGGCCACGACCCGAAGGTGCTCGAGAAAATCTGGGCCGACTGGGAAGCCTTTGCTTCCTATGCCTTCAACAAGTCGCACGCCGCCTGCTACTCGTGGGTGGCCTACCAGACGGCCTACCTCAAAGCCAACTATCCCGCCGAGTTCATGGCCGCCATCATGAGCCGGCGCCGCGACCAGATAACGGAAATCACGAAGCTCATGGACGAGTGCAAGTCGATGGGCATTGCCACGCTGGGCCCCGACGTCAACGAGTCGTACCGCAAGTTTGGTGTCAACCAGAAGGGCGAGATTCGTTTCGGTCTGGCAGCCATCAAGGGCATGGGCGACAGTCCGGCGCAGGCCATCATCGACGAGCGCGAGAAGAACGGTCCCTACAAGGACATCTACGACTTCGTGGAGCGCATCAGCTTTGCCAGCCTCAACCGCAAGGCGCTCGAGTCGCTGGCTCTGAGCGGCGCCTTCGACAGCTTCGGCATCCGTCGCGAGAACTTCTTTGCCGAGAATGGCAAGGGCGAAATGTTCCTCGACACGCTGGTGCGCTACGGACAGACCTACCAGGCCGAGAAGGCCTCGGCGCAGAACTCGCTCTTCGGCGGCTTCGGCGACGTGGAAATCACCAAGCCGGCCGTGCCCAAGACCGATGTGCGCTGGAGCGACATTGAGCGACTGAACAAGGAGCGCGACCTCGTGGGCATCTATCTCTCGGCACATCCGCTCGACGAGTACCGCGTGGTCATCGACAACCTGTGCAACGCCCGCTGTCCCGAACTGGCCGACAGGGCCGCAGCGCTCATGGACCGCGAAGAGGTGACCCTTGGCGGCATCGTCACCGGCGTGCAGACGCGCTTCGGCAAGAACAACAACCCCTGGGGCATCGTCACCCTCGAAGACTTCTACGGCGCGGGCGAGCTGTTGCTCTTCGGCGAAGACTGGCGCGCACTCAACGGCCAGTTCATCGAGGGAGCGGCCGTCTTCGTGAAGGGCCGGATACAGTCGCGCTTCTACAACAGCGACCAGAAGGAACTGAAGGTCACGAGCGTCGAACTGCTGCAGACCGTCAAGGAGAAGCAGCTCGAGCGCATCACCATCGCCCTGAACACCGACCACCTGGACAATCAGATTGTGGCCGACCTGAACGAGATTATCAACGAGAGCCCCGGACGCACCGAGCTCTTCTTCCAACTGAGCGACAGCACCGGCAGGCATCGCGTGCTGCTGCGCTCACAGAAGAACCGCATCGACGTGCGCCACCAGCTCATCGACTTCATTGCCCAGCACGAAGGACTGGAGTATCACATCAATTAGTGCCGTTGGCATGATTTTTGCAGAGGATAAAACAGAGCATATAAAATAAAATCATTATTTACCAACAAACGAAAGAAGAATTATGGAAATTCAAATCACAAACGAGAACTTCGAGAGTTTGAAGAAGGGCGACATGCCTTTAGTAGTTGACTTCTGGGCCACATGGTGTGGTCCCTGCCGCATGGTGGCTCCCATCATTACCGAATTGGCAGAGAAGTACGACGGGAAAATCAATGTTGGCAAGTGCGACGTTGAGGAGAATGACGATTTGGCAGCCGAGTATGGCATCCGCAACATTCCCACCATCCTCTTCATCAAAAACGGACAGGTGGTCGACAAAATCGTAGGTGCCACGTCGAAGGCTAAGTTCGAAGAGAAGTTCGAAGCCCTGCTCTAATTCTGAAGCCACGTAATCCGTGTAATCCGCGTAATCTGTGCCCCAAAAAAGAAGGCGCGGATTACGCGGATTGCTTCTGAAGAAGTCGTGGATGGCTTGCGGTTGACCTTCGTCAACTGATTGGTTGACGAAGGTCGCCTAATTGGTTGACGAAGGTCAACCGCAGACGATATC
>CAMOTK010000054.1 GCA_946625715.1 uncultured Prevotella sp.
TTCGACAACAGCTTCGTGCCAAAGGCTGCTGCCTTCGGACGCAAGCGCAAGGTTGCACGACGCAAGATGCTCGCCGTGGCCAATGCGCTCCTTGGCGAACAGCTCGACGACGACACGCTCATCGTGTCGACCTCGGGGCGCTACGAGTTTCGCAACAAGGGCATCGACGTCTTCGTTGAGTCGATGAACCGACTGCTGCGCGACCGCGATTTGAAGAAAAACGTGCTGGCCTTCATCGTCGTGCCCGGTTGGGTGGGCGAGCCGCGCCAAGACCTGAAGGAGCGCCTCGATAGCGGAAAGACCTACAACACACCGCTCGAAGTGCCTCAGGTGACCCACTGGCTGCACAACATGAGCCACGACAACGTGCTCGAAATGATGAAGTACTACGACATGCACAACCGCCACGAAGACCGCGTGAAGGTTATCTTCCTGCCATGCTATCTCGATGGCAAGGATGGCATTATCAACCTCACCTACTACGATGTGGTGCTGGGCAACGACCTCTGCATCTATCCTTCCTACTACGAGCCTTGGGGCTACACGCCGCTCGAGGCCGTGGCCTTCAAGGTGCCCTGCATCACCACCGACCTCGCTGGCTTCGGCCTCTGGGCCAACAAGGAGTTTGGCCATCAGGGCAAGATTGCCGATGGCGTCAAGGTCATCCACCGCACCGACTACAACTACTCTGAGGTGGCCGACAACATCAAGGACACTGTCTCGGCCTTCTCGAACTTTAGTCCGAAAGAGGTGGACCAGGCGCGCAAGAATGCTGAAGCCCTCTCGAAGAAAGCCCTCTGGAGCGAGTTCATCAAGTACTACTACGAGGCCTACGACATCGCTTTGCAGAAAGCAGAAAAGAGAAAACAATAAGAAACAAATAATATATTTTAAGAATTTATGAAAATCAAAGCTGATTACACCAATGCTCCGCAATGGAAGGAGCTGACTGTAAAATCAAGTCTTCCCGAAGATTTGAAGTGCCTCGACGAAGTTGCACACAACCTTTGGTGGGTGTGGAACTATGAAGCTCGCGACCTGTTCCGCGACCTTGACCCCGACCTCTATCACGACGTGAAGCACAACCCCGTCATGTTGCTCGAGCGTCTGACCTTTGCACGCAAAGAAGCTATTCTGAAAGATAAGACGCTCATGAAGCGCATCAAGGATGTCTACAAGCAGTTCCGTGCATATATGGATGTCGAACCCGACAAGAAGCGCCCCTCGGTGGCTTACTTCTCTATGGAGTATGGCATGCACTCGGCTCTGAAAATCTATTCGGGTGGTCTGGGTATGCTGGCTGGCGACTATCTGAAGGAAGCCAGCGACTCGAACGTCGACATGTGTGCCATCGGTTTCCTCTATCGTTTCGGCTACTTCACACAGAGTCTCTCGATGGACGGACAGCAGATTGCCAACTACGAGGCTCAGAACTTCAACTCGCTGCCCATTGAGCGCGTGCTCGACAAGGACGGCAACCCCATGGTGGTCGACGTGCCCTACACCAACTATCAGGTGCACGCTTGCATCTGGCAGGTCAACGTGGGACGCATCAAGCTCTATCTGCTCGATACCGACAACGACATGAACTCTGAGTTCGACAAGCCCATCACGCACTCGCTCTACGGCGGCGATTGGGAGAACCGTCTGAAGCAGGAGATTCTGCTTGGCATCGGCGGTGTGCTCACACTGAAGAAGCTCGGCATCAAGAAGGATATCTACCACTGCAACGAAGGCCACGCCGCACTCTGCAACCTGCAGCGCCTGTGCGACTACATTGAGGAAGGTCTCACGTTCAATCAGGCAATGGAGCTGGTACGTGCCAGCGGTCTCTACACCGTTCACACACCTGTGCCCGCCGGTCACGACTACTTCGACGAAGGCCTCTTCGGCAAGTACATGGGTGGCTATCCGCAGAAGCTCGGCATCACATGGGACGAGTTCATCGGCATGGGCCGCACCAACCCCGAGGACAAAGGCGAGAAGTTCTGCATGTCGACCTTCGCTTGCAACACCTGCCAGGAAGTCAACGGCGTATCGAAGCTCCACGGATGGGTCAGCCAGAAGATGTTTGCCAGCATCTGGAAGGGCTACTTCCCCGAGGAGAACCACGTTGGCTACGTGACCAACGGTGTGCACTTCCCCACATGGGCTGCTACCGAGTGGCGCAAGCTCTACGCTAAGTACTTCGATGCCTCGTTCATGAGCGACCAGTCGAACCAGAACATCTGGGAAGCCATCTACAACGTGCCCGACGAGGAAATCTGGAGCACACGTATGGCATTGAAGCAGAAACTCTTCGACTATATCAAGGAGCAGTTCCGTGAAACTTGGCTGCGCAACCAGGGCGACCCCTCGCGCGTGCTCTCGCTGCTCGAGAAGATGAACCCCAATGCACTGGTCATCGGCTTCTGCCGCCGCTTTGCCACCTACAAGCGTGCCCACCTGCTGTTCACCGACCTGGAGCGTCTGAACAAGATTGTCAACAACCCCGAATGTCCCGTCATCTTCCTCTTTGCAGGAAAGGCTCACCCCGCCGACGGTGCCGGTCAGGGTCTGATTAAGAAAATCTTCGAAATCAGCCAGCGTCCTGAGTTCCTCGGCAAGATTATCTTCCTTGAGGACTACGACTTCCTGCTGGCTCGCCGCCTTGTCTCGGGTGTCGACATCTGGATGAACACCCCGACACGTCCGCTCGAGGCTTCTGGTACCAGTGGCGAGAAGGCCGAGATGAACGGTGTGGTCAACCTCTCTGTGAAAGACGGTTGGTGGCTGGAAGGCTATCGCGAAGGTGCCGGTTGGGCACTCACCGAGAAGCGCACCTATCAGAACCAGGGCTATCAGGACCAGCTCGACGCAGCTACCATCTACTCGCTGCTCGAGAACGAGATTGTACCTCTTTACTATAAGAAGAACAAGAAGGGTCTGAGCGAGGGTTGGATTAAGGTCATCAAGAACTCTATCGCCCAGATTGCTCCTCACTACACCATGAAGCGTCAGCTCGACGACTACTATTCTAAGTTCTACGAGAAGGAAGCCAAGCGCTTCAAGGAAATCTCGAAGGACAACAACCGTCTGGCCAAGGAGATTGCCCATTGGAAGGAAACGGTGGCCGAGCGTTGGGACGCTATCAACGTGGTCAGCGCCGAGTGGGATTTCCCTGCTGGTGGCGCCTTCACGGAGCAGAAATACACGCTCCGCTACGTCATCAACGAGCAGGGGCTCGACGATGCTGTCGCTCTTGAGAAGATTAACATCTACACAGACAAGAACGGCGAGGAGCGCATCTTCTCCATTGAGCCGCTGAAGATGGTGGGCCACGAGGGCAACAACTATACCTTCGAGGCTGTGCTCGCTCCGAAGCAGGCCGGACAGTATCGCAGTGCCGTGCGCATGTATCCGAAGAACAAGAACCTGCCTCACCGTCAGGACTTCTGCTATACGAAGTGGCTCGAACTGCCCAACACATAATCAGCTTCGATAATAATCGATAAGAAAAAACGCCCCGACTTTTGTTTGAAAAAGCAATGTCGGGGCGTTTTTTGGCTTTAATTGAAGCTCTAAAAGGACTCATATAGCAAAAAATTGTCACATTCTTTTGTCTTTTCGAATAAAAATGTTATTTTTGCACTTCAAATAGTAATATTGTCCAGCAATAATATATGGAACAAGACGGAATATTGGAATCACAAATTAATAAAAGCGACTATAAGATTCTTATCGTCGACGATGTGGTGAGCAATGTGCTCCTGCTGAAAATCCTTCTCACCAATGAGAAGTATCAGGTGTGCACGGCCAACTGCGGAAATATGTGCGTTGAGCAGGCAAAAACGCAAAAGCCCGACCTCATCTTGCTCGACGTGATGATGCCCGACATCAACGGTTTCGATACGGCCGTCATCCTGAAGAAAGACCCTGAAACTGCTGACATCCCCATTATCTTCCTTACCGCACTCAACAATCCGCAGGATTTGGTACATGGCTTCCAGGTGGGTGCCAACGACTTCTTGTCGAAGCCCTTCAACAAAGAAGAACTGCTGGTGCGCGTGATGCACCAAATCAAGCTTGTGGCTGCCATGCGACTCATTGAGCAGAAGAATGCCGAACTGGAAGCTACCATTGGCAACCGCGACAAGATGTACTCGGTGATAGCTCACGACCTGCGCTCGCCAATGGCCTCTATCCGTATGGTGCTCAACCTGGTTGTCAATGCTGTCTCGCCCGACACCGTCGGGCCCGAACTCTTTGAGCTGCTCGATAAGGCCAACAAGGAATCGGAAGATGTGCACGACCTGCTCGATAACCTGCTGAAGTGGACAAAGAGCCAGACGGGTCGTCTGAACGTGATGCTGCAAGACCTGAACCTCGACGATATCATTCCCGGTGTGGTCGATATCTTCTCAATGATTGCTGCAACGAAGAACATCAAGCTCAACTACCAAAGCTGCGGACCGCTCATCGTCAGAGCCGACAACGATATGCTGAAGACGGTGGTGCGCAACTTCATGTCGAATGCCGTGAAGTTCAGTCCCGAAGGCAGCAGCATCGATACGATGGTCTCCCAAGAAGGCGATTTCGCCAAAATCAGCGTCAGAGACCACGGTGTGGGTATTGCGCCCGAGCGCCTGAACAATATCTTCAAGCAAGGCGAGACCACCTACGGCACCGATGGTGAAGAGGGGAGCGGACTGGGCTTGCAGCTCTGTGCCGACTTCGCACGCAAGAATGGCGGCGACGTGATGGTTGAGTCGACCCTTGGCGAAGGCTCAACGTTCAGCGTGCTGGTTCCTTTGAAGAAAGACTAAAGTATTTGCAAAACCCTGATAAGCCACATTGTTCGCAATGTGGCTTTTTTGCTGTGCATACGTAGCGTCCGTGCAGAATGAGCCAGTGGTGGGCGCGAGGAATGTCGGCCTCGGGAATATGCTTCACCAGTTGTGTCTCGACCTTCAAGGGTGTGGTGTCGCTCTTCGACACTAAGCCAATGCGGTGGCTCACGCGAAAAACGTGCGTGTCGACAGCCATGGCCGACTTTCCAAAGGCCACCGACTGCACCACATTAGCCGTCTTGCGGCCGACACCAGGCAGCTGGAGCAGCTCGTTCATGTCCGACGGCACCTCACCGCCGTGCTTCTCCATCAGCATCCGTGCCATCTCCACCAAGTGGCGGGCTTTTGAGTTGGGGTAGGACACGCTCTTCACGTATTCCAGCACCTCGAACTCCTCGGCCGCAGCCATTGTCTGAGCGTCGGGATAGTGGCTGAAGAGTTCGGGTGTCACCATGTTCACACGTTTGTCGGTGCATTGCGCACTCAAGATGACCGCCACCAGCAACTGGAAGTTGTTCTGGTAGTGCAGTTCAGTCTCGGCCACCGGCATCTCGCGGCGGAAGTATCCGAGCACGGCTTCGTATCGTTCTTTCTTGTTCATCGTGTGCAAAATTAGTGAAAATGTTTGATATTCTCGATAATTATATGTATTTTTGTCATCGAAAAAGCATAAACTTATGGATTCAAAAATGATATTGGCCTTCCTTCGGGAAGTGATGAAGAACAACAATCGCCCTTGGTTTCAAGACCATAAGAGCGCGTATATGGCCGCAAGGGCCGAGTTTGAAACAGGCATTGCCCTGGCCATCGGGCGCATCGCATCGTTCGACGAGTCGATTGCGCCCGTGTCGGTGAAGGATGCCACCTACCGTTTCTATCGCGACACCCGCTTCTCGCCCGATAAGTCGCCCTACAAGAACCACTTCGGTGCCTATATCAATGCCCACGGCAAGAAAGCACTACGCGGCGGCTACTACATCCACTTGGAGCCCGACAACTGTTTGTTGGCCGTAGGCAACTATTGGTTGCCGACCAACATTCTCACCTCGTGCCGCAACGAGATGATGGCCAACGAAGAAGAGTGGCTGAAGTGTGTGGAGAGTCGCGCCTTCAAGAAGTACTATGGTTCCAAGCAGGTGGGTACCACGTGGGATGAGTCGTGGGGTATGGCACAAGGCTTTGGCCTGACCAAGTTGAAAAGCTGTCCGACGGGTTTCCCAAAGGACTATCCGCATGTGGAATACCTGCGACTGAAAGACTATTGCGCTTGGCACCATGTAGACGAAGACTTTTTCGAGGGCGATGGCTGGCTCGACGAGATGGAAAAGATGTTTCGCGCCGCCAAGCCGATGATGGACTTTATGAACAACGTAATCGACGACTATGAATAAATCATACATTCTGACCCTTTTGCTGTTGGCCACAGTCGTATCAGGATGGGCCGACCAAGTGCCCGTGTGGCTCAATCCGCAGGTGAACCAGCAGAATCGCGAGCCGCGCCGCGCTGCCTTCTTTGCTTTTGAAAACAAAGCCCTCGCAGCACAGAACGACAAACGCCAGTCTTCGCGCTACCTTTCTATGGAAGGCCAGTGGCGTTTCTGCTTTGCAAAAAATCACAACCAGGCACCGAAGAACTTCTTTGCCGTAGACTTCGACGACACGCAGTGGAGCGACTTTCCCGTTCCGGGCTTGTTCGAGCTCAATGGCTATGGCGACCGCATCTATAAGAATATCGGCTATGCCTGGTCGAAGGAGTTCAAGAACAATCCGCCGCAAGTGCCCGAGACCAACAACTATACGGGTTCCTATCGCCGCACCTTCGATTTGCCGCAAGACTGGCAGGGTCACGACGTCTACTTCCATGTGGGTTCGGCCACGAGCAACCTCATGGTGTGGGTCAACGGACGCTATGTGGGATATAGCGAAGACTCGAAGGTGGCCGCCGAGTTCAACATCACGAAATATCTGAAGCGCGGCCGCAACCTCATTGCCATGCAGGTCATGCGCTGGTGCGACGGTTCCTATTTGGAAGACCAAGACTTCTGGCGCTTTACCGGCATTGCCCGCGAAGTCTATCTCTATGCCCGTCCGAAGGTGCACATCACCAATCTCACTGTCAACGCCGACTACGATGCCGTGGATGAGAAGCGCGGCTGGATAGACTACACCGTAGACGTCAACCAGCCCAAAGGCGTCTGGCTCGAAGTGGCGCTCATCAATCAAGACGGAAAGACGGTGTTCTTCCACGACGGCCATCGCTGGCCCTACTATCACCATGAGAGTTTTGGCCTGCAGCCTGACGATGTGAAGCCCTGGACGGCCGAGACCCCCAACCTCTGCACGTTGGAAGTGACGTTGAAGGACCGTCGGGGCCGTGTGCTCGAAGTGGTGCGCCAGCGCATCGGCTTCCGCAGGGTAGAGATAAAGCATGGGCAACTGCTCGTCAACGGTCAGCCTATATTAATAAAAGGTGTAAACCGCCACGAGCTTGATCCCGACGGTGGCTATCTGGTCTCGGAAGAGCGCATGCGCCAGGATATTGCCATCATGAAACAGCTGAACATCAATGCCGTGCGCACCTCTCACTATCCCGACGACCCTCGTTGGTACGACCTCTGCGATGAAGCAGGCATCTACGTCACGGCCGAAGCCAATCTCGAAAGTCACGGCATGGGCTATGGCGACAAGACGCTGGCCAAGCGTCAGGACTATGCGCAGATGCACATGGAGCGCAACGAGGCCAACGTCAGTTTGCTACGCAACCATCCCAGCATCATTGTCTGGTCGATGGGCAACGAGGCTGGCTATGGCGAGAACTTCGAGCGCGTGTACGACTGGATAAAGCGTGTCGACCAGTCGCGCCCCGTGCAGTATGAGCAGGCAGGACAGCACGGCAAGACCGACATATTCTGTCCTATGTACTATTGGTATGAGGTGTGCGACCAGTACGGCCAGGGCGACAATCCCCGTCCGCTCATTCAGTGCGAGTATGCCCACGCTATGGGCAACTCGATGGGTGGCTTCAAGGAGTACTGGGACTTGGTGCGAAAATATCCGAAGTATCAGGGCGGCTACATCTGGGACTTCGTCGACCAGGGCCTGCGCGATACCAGTCGTGTGACTGGCCGCGAGATATTTACCTACGGCGGCGACTACGGTCGCTATCCCGCGAGCGACTACAACTTCAACTGCAATGGCATTGTGGCACCCGACCGTCGTCTCAATCCCCATGCCTACGAAGTGCAGTACTTCTATCAGAACGAATGGATAACCGACAAAGGCCTGAAAGACGGACGCTTCGAAATCTACAACGAGCACTTCTTCACGTCGCTCGACAGTCTGCAGCTCATGGCTGTGGTGAAGCCTACAGACGTCAACATGAACTACGCCGTGAAGTTGTCCGACCAGATTCGCAACCTCAGTCCTCAGCAGCGCCGACAAATCGTTTCGGCCGAGCTGAAACAGCGTATCGAGCAGACAATGGCAGCCTATCCCGGCCATGAAATAGCCGTAGACTTTACTTGGTGGAAGGAGCAGCACGGCATGCAGCGGGTGGCCCGCCAGCAGTTTGTCGTTGCGCCCTACACGTTCCCCGTTTTGAAGTCTGAGCAGGCCGAGGTGGCGAAAGAAGAAACAGAAGCATACGTGAAGCTCACTGCCGCCGGAACCACGCTGACCATTGGCAAACAGTCGGGACTCATCGACTACCTCGACATCGACGGCCAGCCGATGCTCAGCGACCGACAGAGCATTGCGCCCGAGTTTTGGCGTGCGCCCACCGACAACGACTACGGTGCTAAACTGCAGGAGAAGTTTGGTGTGTGGAAAGCACCCGAGCTGAAGCAGAAAGCCTTTGCGGTGAACGGCAACGTCGTTGTCGTTGATTTCGACATGCCCGCAGCCAAAGCCACGCTCCGTCTGACCTATACGTTGCAAGCCGACGGCCGTGTGCTGGTGCGCCAGCAGATGCAGGCCGACGCCAATGCCAAGACATCGCCCATGTTCCGCTATGGCATGCAACTCCAACTGCCAGCCAGCTACGACCGCATCAGCTATTGCGGCCGCGGCCCTCACGAGAACTACATCGACCGCAACAACAGCGAGTTTATCGGGCTCTATGATGGTCTGGTAACTAAAGCGTATTTCGACTATATTCGTCCGCAGGAGAGTGGCAACCACACCGACGTGCGCTGGTTTGAAGTGAAGACGCCGCAGGGTAGGGGATTGCGCTTCTATTCCGATGCACCGATGGAAGCCAGTGCACTGCCTTACACCACTTGTCAGCTCGACGATGGTCCTGTGAAGGAGAAACTGCATGGTCGTCATAGTGGCGACCTCGTGCCGTCGGGCGTGACGCAAGTACACATTCAGCAGCGCCAGATGGGCTTGGGCTGCGTGAATTCATGGGGTGCCTGGCCGCGCAAGGAGTATATGGTGCCCTGCAAGGACTACGACTTCTCGTTTGTTATCGAAGCAATTAGGCCATGAAGCATGTGCGTGTCCTATTGATGGGGCTGCTCCTGCTGTCGGCGGCTGCAGCGGCCCAGGTACGGCTCAACAAGCCTCGGAAGTTTCCGAAGACGATACCTGCGGGCAACTACAGCGGCATAACGCCCATCGGCGAGGGCCGCTATGCCGTGGTCGACGACAAAGCAGTCGGCGACGGCTTCTCCATCTTCCGCCTCGACATCGACAGCCTGACGGGCAAGCTGCGTAGTGCGGCCAACGAAGGCTTCTTCCCCAGCGGACAGCCCAACCGCGACATGGAAGGCATCTGCTACTTTCCTTCGGCCGGCACGCTCTTCATCAGCGGCGAGGCCGACAACGAAGTCTACGAATACCGGCTCGACGGACAGCGTACCGGGCGCCGATTGGCGATGCCCGATTGTTTCAAGACCGCCCGTTCCAACCGCGGCTTGGAAGCCCTGACCTATAATGCTCAGACCCATCTGTTCTGGACCACCAGCGAACAACCGCTACCAGGCGACACGCTCCTTCGGCTGCAGAGCTTTGGCGACGACCTGCTGCCGCGCCATCAGTACTTCTACCGCCCCGATGCGCCTGTCAAAGAGCAGCAGTTCCACGGCGTGTCGGCCCTTTGTGCGCTCGACGACGGTCGGCTGCTGGTGCTCGAGCGCGAAATCTATATCCCCAAGAAGAAAGTGGGGGCGAAGACCTACATCAGCATCTACGCCGTGCAACCCAGTGAGCCCGATGCCGTATTAGAGAAAACGCTCATCACCGCTTTCACCACCCGCCTGACCCTTACAGGCCGCAAGTATGCCAACTACGAAGGGCTCTGCCATCCTTTCCCAGGCATACTCCTGCTCATTGCCGATTCTCAGAACCGCTATAAAGGCGTACTTCGCGACTGGTTTCGCACCATCGTTGTTACCGCTGTTATGGAATGACGCAACAAAACAATTTGTTTTGTATTGTAAAAGAGCCTCTTTTTCTTTCTAATTAGACTTAAATAGCGATACAAAACAATTTGTTTTGTATCGCCATTTTACGTACTTGTTTTTGCAAACCTG
>CAMOTK010000055.1 GCA_946625715.1 uncultured Prevotella sp.
TTTTTGGGGGGAGCATGATTGATGGACTGAAATTTTTTGAAAGAAACGCGGAAAAACAAGAGGCAATCCAGCACTATCGAAGAGGCGAAATGGGCAAACATTTACAAAGGTGCAGAAAGATGCAATATAAAACAAGTTGTTTTACTTTGCCCAGAAACCGCCTAACGATGGGCAAAGCGGCGTTTTACGACAGTAAAACAACTTGTTTTACTGGCATGACCCTTTATGACACTTTTTAAAAAAGGGTCATATACTCTAAGCTTTTCAGCACCAACGAGTTAGCACCACAATATGACACTTTGCCCAAAAACCACTCAACTTTTTCTGGGAAGAAAATCTCCGCCCTGCCAACATCCGTTGCATCTTGCGAAAAATACTTACGGAAACGCTAAGACGTGAGTGACATTTTAGAAAATAGTCTGCATAATACTTGGATATTTTATTAATTATTGTTATCTTTGCAGCCGTAATTTGTGTTACGAAAATTAATGGCTCTTGGAATTACTACGTTTTACATATCATACCAACTAAAAAGGAAATTGAACTAACAAAGACAAAAAGTAGCTAACAGAACCAAGATTGTGTCGGCTCCTACCACTAAGACTGGAGGACGTGACTGTCTGCTGGCACACACCTACCATCTAACAAATTATTGTACGGCGCGAGGCAGGTTCCGCACAACACAAAATCAAAACAAAAAGGAATCTTTTTATGGTGAAAACTTTCCGTTTATTGTTGATCGCAGCACTTTCAGTGGTCTGCGGCAATCTGTTTGCACAGGAAGAGGCCACAACCGTGCTTTGGGAGGCTTCTTCTGGCGATGCTCTTACTACCATCTACCCCGATGCGAATATTTCGCTGAAGTGGGAAGAGGGTGGCGGCGACCATTCTCCCCAGTATAGTAATGAGAATGTGCTTTTTTATAATGGCAACCGCTTGACGGTGGCAGGCAAGACGACCGACGTGAAAATCCAGAAGATTGTGTTCACGTTCGGTTCGGGCTCAGCCAGTATGGTGCTTTGCGACAAGAGTGGCAAGAACGAGAGCTCTACGGGTATCGCAAACAACTATCCCGGCATGACCTCAACATGGACTGGCGAGGCCAACAGCCTCATCTTCCGTGCTGCCAAACAGACCAACAGCCGCTACATCAAGTCTATCGAGGTGACCTATACGGGCGGCACCAGTGGCCCCGTGGTGACGGCTCCCGAACTGGCTATCACTCAGGACGGCATTGCCGACACCTACGACATGGACGCCAACGGCGTGTTTGTGGTGTACTATGAGAACAGGGGTACTGCTCCTGCCGAGAACGCCAAGCTGACGCTGTATGTGGACGGCGTGGAGAACGCTTCGAAGACCATTGGCGCGCTGGCCATTGGCAAGTCGGACTTCTGGAACGCTAAGTACGACGTGAGCAGCATTGAGGCTGGCAGTCACGCTGTGAAACTGTCTCTGACGGCCGACAATGCAGAGGCTGTGAATGTTGAGAAGACCGTGACCTTCACCAAGAAGGCTCCCGAGGCCACGTTTACCGTGACGGCTCCCGCAGCCATCAACGTGGAGTATGGCCAGGAGAGCTTCGACATCGTTGCCACTGTCACGAACACCAGCGAGACCGTCGATGCCACCGACGTGGTCATCACGCTCTGGAACAATGGTGCCGTCGACACCAAGACCATCGCTTCGCTGGCTCATGGCGCAGAGACACAGGTGACCTTCACCGTCACCGCTCCTGAGGGCGGCTTCACCCCCGGCCGCACCGTTTCCTACTATGTGCAGGCTCCGAAGAACCAGTCGCAGGCTACCGTCGAGGTGACCTTTGCCGAGCAGCCCGTACAGGAAGTGAAGAGCCTGACCATTGCTGAAATCACCGGCACCATCAAGCTGGGCGAGGAGAGCAACAGCCTCCGCGTCACTGTCCAGAACACGGGTAATGTCGACATCACCGACGCTCCCGTGGTGCTGAAGAGTGGCGAGAGCACGCTGGGTCAGGGCACCGTCAGTGCCAAGGCCGGTCAGCAGGGATGGACCACGATTGCCGTCGACAAGACAGGTCTCGAGGCAGGCACCATCACGGTGAAGGCCATCGTTACGGTCGACGAAACGCCGGTGGAGCAGACTGCCGAGATTACTGTTGAGGCCGCTCCCGTGGCTCAGGCCACGTTTAGCATCGTGGCTCCTGCCGTGACAGTGGCTGCCGATGCCGAGAGCTTCAACATCGTGGCTACGGTGAAGAACACCAGCGACGTCGACGCCACCAACGTGGCTGTCAACCTGCTGGAGCAGACAACCATCGACACCAAGACCATCGCGTCGCTTGCTGCCGGCGAGGAGGCTCAGGTGACCTTCACCGTGGCCGGTGGTCCTTTCACTTTCACTCAGAAAGAATATCAGATTTGGATTGGCAATGGCACGCAGGGCAGCACCCGTGTAGCCGTGACTGTAGAGCAGGCTGTGGAAGAGGTTGTCGACATCAACCTGATTGGCATCCGCGGTTTGGAGAACATCAACCTGAAGAACGAGACCAACGCCGTACAGGTGTGGTTCTCGAATCAGAGCAACATCGACGTGGAGAACGCTACCATCAAGCTGACCATGAACGGCACCGAGGTGGGCACCGAGACTATTGCCAAGGGCGAGCAGTACAAGTCGTTCAACCTTTCGACCGAAGGCCTCGAGGCCGGTCAGGAAGTGACGCTTGTAGCTACACTGACTGTTGCCAACAACAAGGAAGGCAATACGACCGAGGTGAGCAAGGTGCTGCAGGTAGTCTCTGGCGAGGCTGTCCCCGCTGCCGTCATCACGCTGAACCCCGTAGCCAACCAGGAGTTTGAGGCTGCCGGCGAGCAAACCATCAACGTCAATGTAGGTGTGTTCAACACCGGCAACGCCGACGCTGAGAACGTAGAGCTGGTGGTCTATAAGGAGTACAGCAGTCCGTTGGCCACAAAGACCGTCAGCATCAAGGCCGGCGAGAGCGCTATCGTGACGCTGAGCTTCGACTACGACGTTGAGAAGACCGAGGAACTGCACGTGGCTGCCAAGCTTGGCAGCGTAGTGGCCGACTATAAGGACTTCACCATCGGCGTGAAGGCCGAGGTGGCCGACCTGACCATTGCTAAGATTGCCGACATCGAGGCTACTACCGACGACGAGGTGAAGGTGACTGTAACGGTGAAGAACCGTTCTGGCGTGAAGGCCGAGAACGTGCTCGTGGCACTCTATCAGGGCACCACGCAGGTAGACACCCAGAAGAATATTACCGAGATTGAAGGCGGCGCCGAGGCTCAGGTTGAGTTCACCATCGGTCAGCTGGCCAAGGGCAACTACAGCTTCAATGTGCAGATTACCAGCACCGACGCCGATGCCGACAACAACGCCCAGACCTTCGCCGTGAAGGTGTCGGAGCCCGTGGTCGAGAAGGTCGAGGTGGCCCTGACGCAGATTCAGGGCAGCCAGATAGACCTTGCTGCCGAGACCAACACCGCTACCGTTTGGGTAGAGAACTTGGGCACGCAGGCTGCTGAGGCTACCATCGGTCTGAAGCTGAACGAGACGCAGCTGGATGCTCAGGTCATCAATGTGCAGGCCGGCAAGAACGGCTTCGTACAGTTCACTCTGCCCACCGAGGGTCTTGTGGCTGGCGAGAAGGCTACACTGGTAGCCAGCGTTTCTGTAGAAGGCAACGAGAGTTCTGCAACAACACTCACTAAGGAGCTCGATATCATTAATAGCACCGTGGCCACCGAGCCCGTCTTCGAGGCAACGGCTGCCGATGTCAATGTCGAACTGCCTGCCGAGAAGTTCAGCGTAGAGGTCAACGTGAAGAACGTTACCGCTATCGATGCCACCGACGTGAAGGTACAGCTGTTCTACAACCAGACGGTTGCCGAGCAGACCGTCGCCACGCTGAATGGCAATGCCGAGACCACCGTGACGTTTGCCGATGTGGAGAACACCTTCACCAAGGCCGACACCTATACGATGTCGGTGCTGGTCAATGGTAAGGCCGTAGGCAGCGTGAACATCGTCGTCAAGGAAGCCGAGGTAGAGCCCGTCTACAATCTGGCCGTCACCGAGATTATCGGTTCGCTCGACAAGAATGTGGAGAGCAGCAGCCTCTCTGTGGCTGTTGAGAACAAAGGCAATCAGGATATGAAGGATGTGGAAGTGAAGCTCGCTATCGGTGAGAACAACTACAACGCCACCATTACCTTCCTGAAGGCTGCCGAGACCGGCTACGCCTTCTTCCAGGTGCCTACTGAAGGTCTGACCGCAGGCGAAGTGAACGTCACCGCTTCTGTTGAGGTTGAAGGCGATGCCGACACAGAAGACAACACCAAGACCGTTGTTGTCAATGTGAAGGATGTCGACGCTGCACTGCCCACCTTCACGGTTTCTGCCGAGAATGTGGAAGTGGCCTTCGGCGCCCAGAGCTTCAACATCGTGGCTACGGTGAAGAACACCAGCGAGGTGGATGCTGCCAACGTTGAGGTGAAGCTGATGCAGAGCGTCAATGTGGTTGAGACCAAGACCATCGAGACACTGGCTGCCGGCGCAGAAGCAGAAGTGACCTTCACGGTGAACGCCGAAGAAGAGAATCCCTTCGTGGCTGGCAAGACCGTGACCTACTTCGTGCAGGCTGCCGCTCAGGCCCAGGCCGCTGTCGAGGTTGCTTTCGAGGCCGAGCCCGTTGCTCCTGTCTACGACCTGGCAGTGACCAGCATCTCTGGTCCGCTGAGCATGGACGTTGAGACCAACTACCTGACCGTGTACGTTGAGAACAAGGGTAACGTCGACATCGACGGCGAAGCCAAGGTTTCGTTGCTCTACAACTCTACAGCAGATGAAAAGTCGGTTACTCTGAAGGCCGGTGCCTCTGGCATGTACACCTTCGAGGTGCCTGCTACCGCACTGACTGTAGGTGAGTTCACCGTTACTGCACAGGTAGCTTTCGGTGAGGAGAGCATCGTCGACGCCACACCCGACGACAACACGATGTCGAAGACCTATACCATAGCTGCTCCCGCTGCAGAGCTGAGCTTCCAGGTTGTAGACGTAGTGGCCAAGCAGAATGCCGAGACCTTCGACGTGAAGGTTGTCGTGTCGAACAGCGAGAAGGCCGCTGCCCAGAACGTTGCTGTGGCTGTCTATGACAACCAGGGCGTGAAGTTGGGCGAGGCCACTATCGAGACGCTGGCTGCCGGTGCTAAGGAGACTGTCACCATCACCATCGAGAAGACCTACTCCGAGACAGGCATTAAGAAGAACGAGCTGCAAGTGCTCGTCTCTGGTGTTGAAGGCGCTAAGTGGGTCGACGTCAACGTGATGGATGAAGGCACGTACAATGGCATCAACAGCCTCAAGGCTCAGTTTGGCGACAATCTCCGTATCTTCGACGTCAATGGCCGCAAGGTCAATGAGGTTCGCAAGGGCGGTCTCTACATTGTCAATGGAACGAAGATTGTGGTGAGATAAGCACTGCCTTCGAGCAAAAACATAGCTTCAAAGAGAGGTGTCCTGTAAGGGATGCCTCTCTTTTTTTCTTTGTTAAAAATCCAAAATTGAGCAATTTTTTATGCAAAACGGCTTGTTCTTATTATAAAAAATCGTATATTTGCAGTCGAAACAGATGAATTTATCACAGAAACAGCACGTAATGTGCGGATTTATTACAAAAAGTGCGCGCTAACAATCGATTGTAAGTGTATATGAAACAAATCTACTTAACCCTTTGCAGCAGCTGCCGCTTGTTGCTTCTCTTATCTGCTCTCGTAGCCTGTGTCCTGCCCGCAAGCGCACAGGATCCCTACGAGCAAAACTTCAATTCGGTTTCATCCTTGCCTGAAGGTTGGGCCGTCGATGGCTCTGCTTCCTATTATATCGTAGGCGACGACCGCGACGTTTCCAATAAAGGTAAAAGTTTGTTCTGCTGGGATAGCAACACCAGCAGTGTGGCTATTTCGCCCCGAGTGGCTGGCATCGTGGTCTGCAAAGTGCGCCCCTACACCCAGAAGAATGCTTCGGGCAGCGTCACCGTCTACGAGTACACGAAGAATGGTGAGGAGTGGGTGCGCGGCAGCGAGATTGCCTCGGCATCGAAGAGCTGGAACAAGGTGACTGCCCAGTGGGAAACAATCACCATCGACTGCGGCACGGGTAAGTATCTGGGTTTCCTCCTCAATAAAGCCTGTCTGGACAACTTCATCGCTGCCGGCGGACTGGCCGACGGCGGCGAACAGGGCGGCGGCGAAGTGACGCCCACCGAGGTGAAGAAGCTGCAGCTGACGGCCTTCGAGCGCGTGAGCGACTACGAGATTGTGGCCGACGAGAACAATGAGTTCACGGCCTCGTTCAGCGTGAGGGTGAAGAACACGGGCAACGTGGAGCTGCCTGCGGCCGACGTGAGCGTGAGCATCACCGATGCCGACGGTCAGGTCTTCGGCACCGCCACTGCCACCGAGCCTCTGGCCGTTGAGGCCGAGGCCACCATTGCCATCACCATCAAGGCCAACGCCGGCGAGGGCGGCTACGTGCCCTTCTATGCCAAGGAGAACGTGAGCAACACCTTCTTCCTGAACGACATGGGCAACAAGCAGGCCGTCAACACCCATATCAACGCCTACTATGCTACGTTTGGCATCCTCGGTGCCGACGACTTCCGTATGGAAGCAGGCGAGACCATCAGCTTCGGCTACGTCAACCAGCCCTTCAGTCAGCACATCACGCTGAAGAACGAGGGCACGGCACCCCTGAAGGTGTCGTCGATCACCCTGCCCGAGGGCTATTCAGTTGCTGAAACCACCTTCGACGTGGCAGCCGCCAGTCAGAAGGTCGTCGACATCACCCTTACGCCCGAGGCCGGAAAGTATGGCCAGAAGAAGGGCAACGTGGTCATTACCCATGACCTTGGCACGTTCACCTTCGCCGTAGAGGGTACCACCATCGACCCGTCGGCCAACTTCATCGACTTTGAAGACCAGAAGATTCCCGAGAAGTGGACCGTGGGCGAGAAGTGGACCATCGAGAGCCGCAGCGGCAACTACTATCTGCAGCAGAACGACATGAATGGCACCACAACCGTTGTCACACAGAAAGTGAGCGTGGCCGAAGGGGCTGCGATGAGCTTCATGGCCCGCAAGGCCTTTGCCTACAGCGCTGCCGCACTGAGCATCTACTACTCGGCCGACGGCGAGAGCTGGACGCTCGCTCAGACTTACGAAGGACTGACCACCGGCTTCGAGGTCTATACCCTCAGCGGTATTCCCGCCGGCAACTATTTCCTGAAGATTGAAGCCCAGTATGTGGCTCTCGACAACATTGTGCTCTTCCCCGATGTAGAGGAAGTGCCCAAGATGGCCGTGTTCGATGCCGATAACAAGCTGCTGGCCGCTGCCGCCGAGTACGACTTCGGTTCGGTGGATACTGACGCGACGACCACCTATACTATAAATAATGTGGGCACCGGCACCCTCGTGGCAACCGTCAGCGTGAGCGAAGGCTTCACGGTCGACGTGGCTTCGGTGGAGCTTGCTGCCGGACAGAGCAAGACCATCACCGTGACCATGACGGCACAGCCCTACGGACAGAAGCAGGGCACGCTCACCATTCAGGCCGAAGGACAGACCTACGTGGTGGTGTCGCTGAAGGGCGAGAGCAGCGATCCTTCTGTGGGCATCAGTGCGACAACGCTGTCACCCCGTAGCGGCATGTTCCATAACCTGCAGGGCCAGCGTGTAGGCCAGCTGCGCCGCGGCAGCCTGTATATCCACAACGGAAAAAAGATTCTCAAGCGATAATAACAAAACAAAAAGTATAGAACTATGAACATGAAAAAGTTTTTTGCAAGTGCACTGGTAGCCCTGATGGGCTTGCCAATGTATGCTCAGTCGGCTGAAAACGTCAGAATCAACGGTAGCCTGATCGACTGGTACTATTACGGTCGCGACTATACGGGTGGCACTTCCGGCGATTCTTGGAACCAGCAGTCAACCGGCGGCGGCGCCTGGATCGACGAGAATGGCGTCGCTCATGCAACAGGCGCACCCAACTATGGTCTGTTCTCGCTCATCGTTCCCGGACAGAACCGCGCCATGGACCCCGAGTTCCTCATCCGCAACCACATTCTCTTTAGCAACTGCGGTGGCGTCTATGTAGGCGCCAACACCTACTACTCGTTCTTCGGACACGAGGTCAATGCTTCCAGCAACATCGAGGGCGAATATGGCAGCGAGGAGTACGAGATTCTTGTCCGCAAATGGACGTGGGACGGCGTCGACGAGGCCACCGGCCTGTATAAGAACGTGATGTACCAGCAGGTGGGCAAGCTCTCCAACCAGCCTACCGACCTGACCTACGACCCGCTGAACGACATCGTCTATGGTGTGTTCAGCATCGGCGACGGCGGCTACAAGCTCGGCACGCTCGATATGGAGACCTTCAAGGTTTCGTGGATTTCGCGCGAAGCCATGCCGCTGACAGGCGAGCTGCGCACCCTGGCTTGCAACTCCAAGGGCGAACTCTATGGCACCGACAAGAGCGGCAACATCTATCAGGTGAGCACCACCGACGGCAAGCTGACCACCGTGGGCAACCTCGGTTTCCAGAGCCAGCAGCGAATGATGTCGGCCACGTTCGACTATCGCACCGACAAGATGTACTGGCTGGGCTACATCAACAATGGTAAGAGCACCAATGCCACCGACGGCACCAACACCACACTCTCTGTGGCCGACGGCGGTCGCGATACCGGTCTCTACGAGATTACGTTCGAGAATGGTAAGGCCAATGTCAAGGAAATCGGCAAGACCAACTTCACCGATGTAGACCTTTCTGATCCTGAGAACCCTGTTATCAACAAGTATGGTAAGATGGAGATGACGGGCATCTACGTCGATGGCTCTATCGTGAAGCACGACAACGACCTGCGTGCCTACTTCAAGAGCGCTCCCCTGCAGCTGAAGGTGGGCGAGGCCGCCAAGGCCACCGTGGCCGTGAAGAACATCGGTCAGGCCGACGTGCGCGGACAGAAGTACTCCGTGAAGTTCTATGTCAATGGCGTGGAGACTGCCGTGGTCGATGCCAACGGCGACAAGGTGTACACCGACAACCTGAAGGCCGGCGAGAGCCAGGAGTTCACGTTCGACTTCACCGCTCCCGCTGCTGCCGGCGACTACAAGCTGAAGGTTGAGGCTGTCTATGCCGACGACCAGCAGCAGAACAACAATAGTGCAGAGGCTGACCTGCGCGTGCTGAGCGACCAGCTCACCGCTACCGTGAAGCTCGAGGGCCAGTTGAACGGCAACGGCCTGAGCCTCTCGTGGGAAGACCCCGCCGGTCGCATCGTCGACGGTGCTGAGGACTACATCGCCTTCACCTACAAAGACCTCGGCGCATGGACCATGTACGACGGCGACAAGGGCTACACCCTGCGTCCCAACAGCTACAACTCGGCTATCGACTATCCCAACTGGAGCACGCCGAAGGCTTTCATCGTGATGGATCCCGTGAAGGCAGGCTTCGAGTATGTCGTCGGCAGCGAGAAGTGGATGCCCTATGCCGGCAAGCAGTACTTCGCTGGCTTCAACGTGGCCGTGCCCGATGAGAGCGAGGCCGGTGGTCATCAGATTCCCAACGACGACTGGATGATTTCGCCCGAGCTCAGCGGCAAGGCACAGACCATCTCGTTCTGGGCTAAGGGTTACATCGGCGCCGAGGCTGTAGGCCAGGTGACCACGATGGACCACGTAGAGAACATCGAGGTGCTCTATTCTACCACCGGCACCGACGTACAGTCGTTCCAGGTGTGCAAGGAGAAGTTCCAGGTGGACAACCGCGCTTGGACGCAGTACACCGCCGAACTGCCCGAGGGTGCTAAGCACTTCGCCATCCGCTACTGCAGCGAAGAGGGCTTCGTGGTCATGCTCGACGATATTGAGTATTGCATCGAGAGCCGCGAGGTGAAGGGCTACAAGCTCTTCTGCGACGGCGAGCAGGTGGCTGAACTGGGTGCCGAAGTGAAGACCTATAACGTGGTTCGCGCTCCCGAGGCTGCTGTCTACACCGTGAAGGCTATCTATGCCGACGGCACCGAGTCGAACGCTTCCAACGGCGTCAGCCGTGGCATTCTGCTGAGCATCGACAACACGCCCTTCGTGCAGCCCGCTGCTGTCGACGGCATCTACAACATGCGTGGCATGCGCGTCGACAAGGCCCAGAAGGGCATCTACATCGTGAAGCAGGGCAACACCGTGCGCAAGATTGTGGTGCGCTAAGGCACGCTTCCCATCATAAGACCGAGGGGCTGGACCATTCGTCCGGCCCCTCCTTTTTA
>CAMOTK010000056.1 GCA_946625715.1 uncultured Prevotella sp.
GAAGTGGGTGGACCACTCTATCAGCGTCACCGTCAACCTGCCCAACGACGTCGACGAGCAGCTGGTCAACCGCCTCTACGTCGAGGCATGGCGCTCGGGCTGCAAGGGCTGCACCATCTATCGCGACGGTTCGCGTGCAGGCGTCATGATTTCCGTTTCGAAGAAAGACAAGAAGAAGGAGAACCCCGACAATGAGGATGTGAAGGACAACAACCTTGAGGAGAACCCGCAGCCCACGCTGCCCTGCACACCTCCGGCCGTCACCGAGGTGCGCCCGCAGGTGCTCGAGTGCGACGTGGTGCGCTTCCAGAACAACAAGGAGAAGTGGGTGGCCTTCGTGGGCGTGCTCAACGGCTATCCCTACGAAATCTTCACTGGTCTGCAAGACGATGAGGAAGGCATCATGCTGCCCAAGTCAGTCACCAAGGGTAAGATTATCAAGCAGATACAGCCCGACGGCACCAAGCGCTACGACTTCCAGTTCGAGAACAAGCGCGGCTACAAGACCACCGTCGAGGGCCTGTCGGAGAAGTTCAACCCCGAATACTGGAACTACGCCAAGCTCATCTCCGGCGTGCTGCGCTATCGCATGCCTATCGCCCACGTCATCAAGCTCATCTCCTCGCTGCAGCTGCAGTCGGAGAGCATCAACACGTGGAAGAGCGGCGTGGAGCGAGCACTGAAAAAGTACATCCAGGACGGCACCGAGGCCACTGGCCAGAAGTGTCCCAACTGCGGCCACGAGTCGCTGGTCTACCAGGAAGGCTGTCTCATTTGTAAGAATTGCGGAGCTTCACGATGCGGATAAATTCAAGCTACATCTATATCCGTCGCATCCACCTGCATGCTTTCCACGGCGTCATGCCGCAGGAGCGGCAGGTGGGTGCCGACTTTTTGGTCAGCCTGCGCGTGAAGTACAACTTTGCGCAGGCCGCTGCCACCGACGACGTGGCCGACACGCTGAGCTATGCCGACCTCTTCGAACTGGTCAGGCGCGAAATGGCCACGCCCTCCAAACTGCTCGAGCATGTGGCCGGACGCATAGCCGAGAAGGTATGCCAAACGTGGTCGCAGGTCGAGGAAGTCACGGTACAGATTACCAAGCAGAACCCGCCCATGGGGGCCGACTGCGACGGTGCTGGCGTAGAGATTCACTTAATAAATGATAAAACTAAGGCATAGATAGCGGTTTTTCAGTAAATATTCCGTACTTTTGCAACAGTTTTCACAAGAACTTATGGCAAAAAGAATCGTATTCTTTCTGATAGCACTCCTCACAGCAGCCCTTCCAGCAGGAGCGGCAGCCAAGAAATTCACCCTCGTAGTCGACGCCGGACACGGCGGTCACGATGCGGGAGCATGCGGTGCCATCAGCAAGGAGAAAAACCTCACACTCAAGTTTGCCCTCGCCTTCGGACAGATGGTGGAGCGCAACTGCCCCGACGTGAAGGTGGTGTACACCCGTAAGACCGACCGCTTCGTCGAGCTGTGGGAACGGGCCGAGATAGCCAACAAGAACAAAGCCGACCTCTTCATCTCCGTTCACATCAACGCCCTGCCCAGAGGCCACATAGCCCGCGGCTTCCAAACCTACACCCTCGGACCGGGCCGCAAGTCTGGTCTCGGCGTCATCAAGAATCTGGAAGTGGCCAAACGCGAGAACTCCGTGATTCTGCTCGAGAAGAACTATAAGCAGACCTATCAGGGCTACGACCCCAACTCGCCCGAGAGCAACATCATATTTGAGTTCATACAAGACAAGAACATGGAGCTCAGCGTCGACCTGGCCCGCTTCATGCAGCGCCACGTCTGCGAAGCCACCGGCCGACAGAACATGGGCGCCCATCAGGACAATCTGGCCGTCTTACGCCTCTCGTCGATGCCCAGTGCACTGCTGGAGCTCGGCTTCATCTCCACCCCCGACGAAGAGCGCTTCATGAACTCGGCCGAAGCCACCGAGCGCTATGCACGCGGCATCTACAACGCCTTCATGGCCTATCGCCGCAAGCACGACCCCAACTTTGCCACACCTATCAAGCCCGACAAAGAAGAGGGAATCAGGGTGCCGCAGATTGTGCCGCAGAAGCAGGAACCCGTGAAGGAAGCTGAGCCGCAGAAGCCTGCACCAGCCGAACAACCCAAAGTGCAAGAAGCCCCGGAGATAACAGTTCCGCAGGAAGCCCCGGAAAAGCCCGACACCGCAGAAGCCCCTGCCCAACCCGCAACCTCAGCACCAGAAGGCGCAGCAGCCGTCCCTGTCTTCAAAGTGCAGTTCCTGGCATCGGGCAAGAAGCTTGCCAGCAACAGCCCGCGCTTCAACGGTCTGAAGGACGTAACGTTCTATCAGGAAGGCGGACTTTACAAATACACCACCGGCGCCTCTGACGACTACAACGCCATCAGCCGTCTGCGCCGCGAAGTGGCCGAGAAATTCCCGCAAGCCTTCATCATCGCCTTCAAGAACGGCGAGAAGATGAACGTCAACGCGGCTATACAAGAGTTCAAGAACAATAAAAACAAAAAATAGATGAAGAAGTTTTTCACCAAAGAGGTACAAATAGCACTCGTGGCCATCGTGGCCATCGTCGTTCTCTACTTCGGTTTGAAGTTCCTGAAAGGACTGACCATGTTCTCCGACTCCGACAACTACTACGTGCGCTTCGACGACGTCACGGGCATGTCGGTGTCGAGCCCAGTCTACGTCAACGGCTTCAAGGTAGGTGTGGTCGAAGACATCATCACCGACTACAACGACCTGAGCAACATCGTTGCCGTGATTGGCCTCGACAGAAACATGCGCCTGCCCAAAGGTTCAAAGGCCGAAATCGACAGCGACCTGCTCGGCAATGTCAGACTCGTACTGAAAATGGGCGAGAACCCCACCGACCTGATGGCCGTGGGCGACACCATCGTCGGCTCAATGGCTAAAGGCGCTATGGGCAAGGCGGCCGACATGATTCCGCAGGTGCAGGAGATGCTGCCCAAGCTCGACTCTATTCTCGCCAGCATCAACGTGCTGCTGGCCGACCCAGCCATTGCCAACTCCATGCACAATGTCGATGCCATCACGGCCAGTCTGAACAAGACTTCGCAGGAGCTCAGCCTCATGAGTGCCCAGCTCAACCGTCAGCTACCCGACATGTTGGCCAAGACCAACGGCGTGCTCGACAACACCAACACCCTGACCAAGAATCTCAGCGAGGTTGACGTGGCTGCCACAATGGCCAAGGTCAACTCGACGCTCGACAATGTCGACGCCATGACCGCACGGCTCAACAGCAACGAGGGCACGCTCGGCCTGCTTATGCGCGACCCAGGACTCTACAATAACCTGAATGCCACCATGATGCATGCCGACTCGCTCATGATTGACCTGAAAGCACACCCGAAGCGTTACGTGCATTTTTCGGTTTGGTAAACAACTTGGATTACAATTTTTATTTTGTCTAAATAAAGAAGCGTGTACAATAAACACAAGCAACAACTCCGAAACCCTTTTGCACAAAGGTGGTTTCGGAGCTTTTGTAAATTTTATAGAACAAGACACAAAAAAAGTATAATAAATTGACAACAAACTGAAAAACAGATAGTTATAAATATCAAAATGATATTAATCAACCCATTGGCCGTGAAACATCCTAATTGCCCAAAACATAGGAAGTTACAACCATTTGTAAACACAACACACAATTTCGGAACATTTGCATAATTCAAAAAAAAATACGACCTTTGCATCGAAAATCAAACTTAAAACAAGTAGAACCTTGTACATATTTGATTATTAAAAAGAGTAACGCCTCATGCAAAACAAACAAAAGGCGCTTTGGGACAACTGCCTTGAAATCATCAAGGACAACGTCACAGAGCAGCAGTTCAAAACGTGGTTCGCACCAATTGTCTTCGAGTCATACTCGGACGACACACATACGCTGTTGGTGCAGGTTCCAAGCCCGTACGTCTACGAGTACTTGGAGCAGAACTATGTGGGTTTGCTGAGGAAAGTGCTCACCCGTTGCTTCGCTACCAACGTCCGCCTCACCTACCGCATCGTCACCGACAAGGCCCACGGCCTCTCGCAGGATGTAGAGGGTGACCAGCCTGGCGACGTCGAAGCTCCCATGGCCACCACACGCGGCAACAAAGCGCCTACAGCGCTCGACGCCGCCATTCCACAAGACCTGAACCCGCAACTCGACCCGAAGAAGACCTTCCAGAACTTCATTGAGGGCGACTCCAACAAGCTGCCGCGCACCGTGGGCCTCTCCATTGCCGAGCATCCGGGCAAGTCGACCTTCAATCCCTTCTTCATCTACGGACCGTCTGGTTGCGGAAAAACCCACCTCATCAATGCTATCGGTGTGCGCAGCAAGGAGCTGTACCCCAAGAAGCGTGTACTCTACGTCAGTGCCCGCCTCTTCCAGGTGCAATACACCGATGCCGTCCGTCAAAACACAGTCAACGACTTCATCAATTTCTATCAGACGCTCGACGTGCTGATTGTCGACGACATACAGGAATGGGCCACATCGCCTAAGACGCTCGACACGTTCTTCCACATTTTCGACCATCTCTTCCGTCTAGGCAAGCAGATTATTCTGGCCAGCGATCGCCCGCCAGTAGACCTGGCTGGTGTGAAAGACCGACTGCTCACCCGCTTCTCCTGCGGTCTGATAGCCGAGCTCGAGAAACCCAACATCCAGTTGTGTATCGACATTCTGGAGTCAAAATGCCGTCGCGATGGTCTGAAGATTCCTGCCGACGTCATCATGTTCATCGCACAGACGGCCAATGGCAGCGTGCGCGACTTGGAAGGTGTCATCAACTCGCTCATGGCCCACTCCATCGTCTACAACTCCAATATCGACATGCGCCTGGCCGAACGCGTCATCAAGCGCGCCGTCAAGGTCGACAATCATCCGCTGACCATCGACGACATTATGGAACAGCTCTGTCAGCACTACGGCGTGACGCAGCAAAACGTGCTCAGCAAGAGTCGCAAGCGTGAGTTTGTACAGGTACGCCAGTTGGCCATGTACCTCGCCCAGAAGTACACCAAGATGCCCTCTTCGCGCATCGGAATGTTGATTGGCAACCGCGACCACTCCACCGTCATTCATAGTTGCTCAGCCATCGAACAGCGCCTGAAGGTGGACAAATCGTTCAGGGATGAGCTACAAAGTATAGAAAATTCGTTCAAATTGAAAAAATAGATACGCATTTCTTGAAAAAATTTGAAATGCGTATCTTTTTTTTTGTATCTTTGTACGCAAAATCCTAACAACAATGAAACAGAAACTAATCTGCATCTTTTTTGCATTATTTGGCACATTGACCACCCTGCAAGTATCGGCTGAGAACTATCCCTACCGCAGTGACTACCTCTGGGTAACGCTTCCCGACCATGCCGACTGGCTCTACCAGGTAGGTGAACAGGCTAAAGTCGACGTCATCTTCCTAAAATACGGCATTCCGCAAGACGGCACCGTGGAATACAGCATCGGCACCGACTTGTTGAAAGCCGACCAGACGGGCACCGCACAACTGAAAAACGGACGTGCCACCATCAAGATGGGTACTGCCAAAAAGCCCGGTTTCCGCGACCTCAGACTCTCACTGAAACTCGATGGCAAAACCTATCAGCACCATGTAAAAGTAGGATTCTCCGTCGACCGCATTCAGCCTTTCACCCAAGAACCCAAGGACTTTCGCGCCTTTTGGCAGAAAGGACTCGACGAACTAAAACAACAGCCCATGAACTTCACCCGCGAGTTGCAGCCGGAATACTGCAACGACAAGGTCGACACGTGGCTGGTGAAACTTCAGATAGACCGTCGCCACTGGCTCTATGGCTATCTGATGATGCCGAAGAATGCCAAGAAAGGCGCTCACCCCGTGGTGCTCACCCCTCCGGGTGCTGGTGTGAAGACCATCAAGGAATTTTTCAACCGCAGCTACTTCCAGGAGAAAGGCATCATACGCTTCATCACCGAGATTCACGGTTTGAATCCCCAGTTGCCGGAAGAGCATTTTTCAGATGTACGCTCGGCATTCAGCGACTATTTGGAGATGGGGCTCGACAACCCTGACCACTACTACATGCGCCACGTCTACTTAGGACTGGTGCGCTGCATCGATTTCCTCACCTCGCTGCCTGAGTGGGACGGTAAGAACGTAGCCACGTTAGGCGGAAGCCAAGGCGGTGCACTGGCACTCATCGGAGCTTCGCTCGATCCACGCGTCACCCTTTGCGTGGCCAACCATCCGGCCCTGAGCGACATGGCAGCAGGCAGTGCCGGCCTGACCAGTGGCTATCCTCATTTCAAGGATTATCTCTACACGAAGGCCAACGTTGCAACGATGGCCTACTACGACGTGGTCAACTTTGCCCGCTACATCACGTGCAAAACCTACATGACCTGGGGCTACAACGACAACACCTGTCCGCCCACTACCAGCTATGCCGTTTGGAACACGCTGAAATGTGAGAAAGAAAGTCTTGTCACCCCCATCAACGAACACTGGACAAGTGACGCCACCAATCGCGGACAGATGGAGTGGCTGCTGAAGAACTTTAAATAAAAACAAGGAAACTATGAAGAAAATCGTCTTGCTCGGTGCTTGGCTGCTCTCACTGACAGCTACGGCGCAAACAGCACGCAAACTGGTTGTCAACATCACCAGCGACGGGACTGCCAACATGACTGTCTATTTGCCTGAGAATCCTTCAGGACGTGCTTTGGTGGGCTGTCCGGGCGGTGGCTATCAGCATTTGTCCATGCAGAACGAAGGCCACGACTGGGCATCGTTCTTCAATAGCAAAGGCATCGCCTATGGTGTGCTCACCTATCGGATGCCCAATGGCGACCGCACTATTCCTCTTTCCGATGCACAGAATGCCATCCGCACCATGCGCGACAGTGCCGATGTGTGGCACATCAGTCCCAACGACGTGGGCATCATGGGCTTTTCGGCCGGTGGTCATTTAGCGTCGGCCACAGCCACCCATGCACCGTTTGAGGCTCGTCCCAACTTCCAGATACTATTTTATCCGGTCATCACCATGAACGAAAAGGACACCCATAAGGGCTCGGTACGCAACTTCTTGGGCAAGGACTCCCAGAACGAGAAACTCGTCAAGGAGTTCTCCAGCGACCGCGCCGTTCGACGCCATCGCACGCCACCAGCCATCATCCTCACGGCCAACGACGACCGCACCGTGCCACCGGTAAACAATGCCATTGCCTACTATTCGGCCATGCGCCGGCAAGGCAATGTCTGCGCATTGCATGTCTATCCCACAGGCGGGCACGGCTTTGGCATGCGCACCACCTTCCGATACCACGACCAGATGCTCAACGACCTGAGTGAATGGCTCAACACCCTACCCTCACCTAAAGCCGACGCCATTCGAGTGGCCTGCATTGGCAATAGCATCACCGATGGTCATGGCATCGACGTGGCCGAAACGTTCGGCTATCCGGCCCAGCTGCAAGCGCTTCTCGGCGAAAAATATCTGGTGAAAAACTTTGGTGTCAGCGGGCGCACCATGCTGCAGCACGGCAACTATCCTTACATGGTAGAACCCATGTGGACCGACGCCAAGGCTTTCCTGCCACAGATTGCCATCATCAAACTTGGCACCAACGATTCCAAGCCTGCCAACTGGGACCCATACAAAAGCGAATATGAGCGCGACCTGATGCAGATGATCAACGAACTTCGCGCCCTGCCGTCGAAACCACGCATCTACCTATGCACGCCGCTGCAAGTAGACCACAAGACAAGAGCCGACGACCCGATGCTCATTCGCAACAACGTCATTGAGGAAGAAATTATTCCGCTGCTCCGCAAGGTGGCCAAACGCGAGAAGCTGACCATCATCGACCTGCACCCACTCATCGATCCCAATGGGCCAGAAATGCAGAAAGACGGCATACACCCTAACGATAAAGGTGCCCGAAAAATGGCCGAAGCCGTAGCCGCTGCATTGAAGTAATCACTCATTTATCGACAAAATCTTTGGCACATTCGAATAAATTGCGTATATTTGCAGGCTATTATATAAAAATGTACGCATGAAGGAATTCGTAATATCCGAAGTCAAAGCCGAAACAGCGGTGCTCGTGGGCCTGATTACAAAGGACCAGGACGAGGCCAAGACTAAGGAATATCTGGACGAACTGGAGTTTCTGGCCGATACGGCCGGCGCCCGCGTGGTGAAGCGTTTCACCCAGAAAGTGGGCGGTCCCAGCCAGGTGACCTATGTCGGTTCGGGTAAGCTTCTGGAAATCAAACAATATATCAAAGCCTGCCAAGATGCATACGACGACTGGCTTGACCAACAAGAGCAGGCCCTCGTGAACTTGGAGAGCGAGGAAGATGCCCCGCAGCCTGTGGGAATGGTCATCTTCGACGACGAGCTCTCTGCCAAGCAGATTCGCAACATTGAGAAGGAACTGCAAGTAAAGATTCTCGACCGTACCAGTCTCATTCTCGACATTTTCGCCATGCGCGCCCAGACGGCTGAAGCTAAAGCGCAAGTTGAACTGGCCCAGCATCGCTACATGTTGCCACGACTGCAACGCTTGTGGACCCACCTTGAGCGCCAAGGCGGCGGTTCTGGTTCCGGTGGTGGCAAAGGCAGTGTGGGTTTGCGTGGTCCTGGCGAGACGCAGTTGGAGCTCGACCGCCGTATCATTCTGCAGCGCATCACCCTGCTGAAACAGCGTTTAGCAGAAATCGACAAACAAAAGACCACACAGCGTAAAAACCGCGGCCGCCTTATTCGAGTGGCTCTTGTAGGTTATACAAACGTGGGCAAGTCGACCATGATGAATCTGCTGGCCAAGAGTGAGGTGTTTGCCGAGAACAAGCTCTTTGCCACACTCGACACCACAGTACGCAAGATGACCATCGAGAACCTTCCGTTCCTTTTGGCCGACACCGTAGGATTCATCCGCAAATTGCCTTCAGACCTTGTTGAGTCGTTTAAGTCGACCCTCGACGAAGTGCGCGAAGCCGACCTGTTGGTGCATGTGGTAGACATCTCCCACCCCGACTTTGAAGAACAGATTCGCGTGGTAGAACAGACGCTGAAGGACCTTGGCTGTGCCGAAACGCCCAGTCTGATTGTCTTCAATAAGATTGACGCCTACACATGGACGCCACAAGACCCCGACGACCTGACGCCTCCAAAGAAGGAGAACATCTCGCTCGACGACCTGAAGAAGACGTGGATGGCCCGCATGCAGGGCGACTGCCTGTTTATTTCTGCCCGCGAACGGCAGAACATCGAAGAGCTTCGCGAAGTGCTCTACAAGCGAGTTCGCGAACTTCATGTGCAAAAGTATCCCTATAACGATTTTTTATATAACATAGAAGAATTCACTACAGACGACAACGGACAATAATCAAAATCCGCTGTTGTCTGTTGTTTTTTAACAACAACACAAGCTATGAGAGAGTACAGACTATTGAACCAAGAAGAAATCCAGGTACTTGAACAGAACGCCTGCTGGGCAGAAGATTGGAGCCGCGTTCAGGTTGCTCCGAGTTTTAAACCGTACAACTTCCACCGTGTACTATTCTACGGGGACATCTTCCTGGGCTCGTTCGACAAGCAAATCGAAGTGAGCAAGGGTTTCTTCAAGCACTCTGGCATCAACGACGCCGCCCTGCGCAACGTGTCGGTAGGCAACGACTGCCTCATTGAGAAAGTAGGCAACTTCATCAACAACTATACAATTGGCGACGACTGCTACATCTCCAACATCTCGACCATGGAAACCACCGAAGGCGCCACGTTCGGTTCCGGCTCAATGATTTCCGTGCTCAACGAGATGGGCGATGGCAACGTAGTGCTCTTCCCGGAACTGAACAGCCAGCTGGCTGCTTTCATGGTGAAGCATTTCCAAGACCGCGAACTGAAGAACCGGCTGCAGCAGCTCATCGAAGACGAGATTCGCGTGTCGCTGCCCGACCGCGGTACTATTGGCAACAACGTCAAAATTATCAACACCAAGGAGATTGTCAACACCATCATCCGCGAAGACTGCGAAATCAGCGGCACTTCGCGCCTGAGCGACTGCACCATCATGTCGTCGAAAGACTCGTCGGTGTTCATTGGCACTGGTGTCATCTGCGAAAACAGCATCATCTGCGATGGTTGCTCTATCAACAACAGTGTGAAGATGCAAGACTGCTTCGTAGGCGAGGCCTGCCAGATTACCAACGGCTTCACAGCAGAAGCCTCGCTTTTCTTTGCCAACTCCTACATGGCCAACGGCGAGGCCTGCGCCGCCTTCTGCGGTCCCTTCTCGGCCAGCCAC
>CAMOTK010000057.1 GCA_946625715.1 uncultured Prevotella sp.
AATTGGTTTTCAACAATATCGGTCAGCACATCGGTCATGGTAAGGCCGGCGGCACGCACCTGCTGGGGAATGAAGCTGGTGGGGGTCATGCCAGGCGTGGTGTTCACCTCGAGCATGTTGAGCTTGTCGGCACCATCGTCGCCCTTGGTGATGATGTAGTCGACGCGGATAATGCCGTTGCAGTGGAGAATGTCGTAGATGGCCGACGTGAGCTGCTGGGCGCGATGGGCCAGCTCGTCGGGGATGCGGGCCGGCGTGATTTCGTCGACCTGTCCGTTGTACTTCGCGTCGTAGTCGAAGAACTCGTTTTTCGTGACCACCTCGGTCACGGGGAAGACGACCGACTTCTCGCGGGTCTTGTAGCAGCCCACGGTGATTTCGGTGCCGTCGAGGTAAGACTCAATCATGACCTCGTCGCTCTCCATCATGGCATTGCGCAGGGCCGGTGCCAGCTGGTCGATGTTCTTCACCTTCGACACGCCGAATGACGAGCCGTCGTTGGCGGGCTTCACAAAGCAGGGCATGCCGATGGTGTCGAGAATCTTCTGCTCGTCGAGCTGGTCTTCCATGCCGCGGCGCACGAGGATGCTCTCAGCCACGCGCACACCATAGCCGCGCAGGTACTGGTTGAGCACGAACTTGTCGAACGTCATGGCCTCGACCAGCACGCCACTGGTGCTGTAGGGCAGATGGATGAGGTCGAAGTAGCCCTGGAGCACACCATTCTCGCCGGGGGTGCCGTGGATGGTGATGTAGGCATAGTCGAAGAATACGGCCTTGCCGTTCTCGCGGAAGGAGAAGTCGTTCTTGTCGATGGGCGTGGTGGTACCGTCGGGCAGTTCCACGTGCCAGTCGGTGCCTTTCACATCGACGATGTAGATGTTGTAGCGCTCTTTGTCGAAGAACGAGAAGAGCCCTTGGGCCGAGCGCAGCGATACGTCGTGCTCGGAAGAGTCGCCACCGCAGACGATGGCAATAGTACGTTTCATGTGTGTCATTATAGCTTGTTGTTTTTATTTAGTTGCGTGAACATAGTTTCGCCATTTGTTGATGAGCGCATCCATGTCGGCCGGCAGCTCACTGGTGAAGTCCATCTGCTGGCCGGTGGTGGGATGTACGAAGCCGAGGGTGCGCGCGTGGAGCACCTGACGGGGACATAGTTTGAAGCAGTTTTGGATGAAGGCTTTATAGCTGGCCGACCGCTCACCGCGCAGAATCTCGCAGCCGCCATAGCGCTCGTCGGCAAAGAGCGGATGACCGATGTGGCGCATGTGGGCGCGTATCTGGTGGGTTCGTCCTGTTTCGAGGATACACTCTATGAGGGTGGTATAGCCAAAGCGCTCGAGCACGCGCCAGTGGGTGACGGCAGGCTTGCCCACCTCAGAGTCGGGCGGGAACACTTCCATGCGCAGGCGGTCCTTCGGGTCGCGCCCGATGTTGCCTTCTATGCGTCCTTCGTCGTCTTGGAAATTAGCCCAGACGAGGGCGTTGTAGCTACGGTGGGTGGTTTTGTTGAAGAACTGCAGACCGAGGTTCGACTTGGCCTCGGGGGTCTTTGCCACGACGAGCAGTCCGCTGGTGTCCTTGTCGATGCGGTGTACCAGTCCCACCTGCGGGTCGTTGGGGTCGTAGGTAGGGAGATTGCGCAGATGCCAGGCAATGCCGTGTACGAGTGTGCCGTGGAAGTTGCCGCAGCCGGGATGTACCACGAGGCCTGCGGGCTTGTTGACGACCATCAGCTGGTCGTCTTCATAGACAATGTCGAGCGCCATCTCTTCGGGCTCGATGGTGGTGTCGAAGTGGGGCCGGTCGAGCATGAGCGTGACCACATCGCCCGGTCGCACCTTGTAGTTGCTCTTCACGGGGCGGTCGTTCACATGCACAAACCCGGCCTGCGCGGCCTGCTGTATGCGGTTGCGCGAGGAGTGCTGCATCTTCTCGAACATGAACTTGTCGACGCGGATGGGTTCCTGACCGCGGTCCACCTCGAAGCGATAGTGCTCGAAGAGCGTCTGCTCCTGACCGTCGGCACCGTCGAGTGCCTGCAGGTCGTCGTCTTCTATGTAGTCTGGTTCCTGCTGGTTCATCGTCACATCGGTGCAGCCTCGCCCAAGGGGTCGGCCATATTGTCGAGTTGGGTGGAAATGCTGTCGGCTCCATACTCGTCGACACTGCCAAATTCGTCGGCCTCGTCGGCCATGCCGCTGCCCACAAGCAGCGTCAGCGGCTGTTCGATAGACACCTGGTCGCCGGCCGAGACTGAGCGACCGTGGCACTCAATGCCGTAGACCCAGTCTTTCTCGCCCAACACATACTTCGGTTCGAGCAGTCTGAAGCCGAGCGACTTCAGCTTGGCCGTGGCCTCGCGCGAACTGCTGTTGTCCACCAGGTCGGGAATAGTGACGGTGGGCGACGAGGGCGAGTTGAGCGTCACGTAGATGGTGTGGCCCTGCTTCACGGTACTGCCCGGCTCGGGAACCTGGGCCAGCACGCAGTTGGCGGGCAACCGCTTGTTGTAGCCCGAGTCGGCCACCACGGCCACGAGTCCGTCGCCCTCGAGCAGTTCCGATGCGTTGGTAAAGTCCATGCCCTTCAGGTCGGGCACCTTGATGGCCTGCCCGTGGTGTGTATAGATGTCGAGTCCAAACTTCATGCCCACACAAAGCAGCACCAAGACCCCCGCCATGGCCAACAGGTTGCCCCACAGCATGCGGCTCTTGAATTTGGCTATAAAGTCTCCTATTTTCATGATGTCGGTATTTTGTCTGCAAAAGTACAAAATATTCTGCAATTCCGCTCATTCTGCCTCGGTATTTTTTTAATCGGCAAAAAAAATCCGAACCGCTGTTTGTTGCGATTCGGAATTCTTTTGGGATTACGGACAAGCGCTTATTTGCCGTGGCGCTCGTCTGAAACGGTCAACTTCTTGCGGCCCTTAGCGCGGCGCGAAGCCAACACGCGACGTCCGTTCTTTGTAGCCATGCGCTCGCGGAAACCATGCTTGTTCACGCGGCGGCGATTGTGCGGCTGAAATGTTCTTTTCATTGCGTTTATTATTTATTTATTGTTATTATTCCATGCTTTTGGGCTGCAAAATTACTCAAATCTTTTGAAATACGCAAATTTTTGAGTAAAATTTCTCCTTTCTCATTCCTCATTTCTCATTTTTTTTGTACCTTTGCAGCCAAAATCAATCCACACATTATTTAATTAATATGATTAATTCACAAGACATTAAGAAAGGCACTGCCATCCGCATGGACGGCGCCATTTGGGTTTGCATCGACTTCCAGCATCGCAAGCCGGGTAAGGGTAACACCATCATGATTATCAAGCTGAAGAACGTGAGCGACGGCCGCGTGCTCGAGCGCCGCTTCAACATCGGCGAAAAACTGGAAGACGTCATCATCGAGCGTCGCCCCTACCAGTATCTCTACGAGGACCAGTCGGGACGCATCTTCATGAACCAGGAGACCTTCGAGCAGATTCCCATCGACAACGAGCTGGTTATCGGCCACGAGTTCATGAAGGAGAGCGACATCGTGGAAGTCGTTTCCGACACCACCGACGGCACCATCCTCTATGCCGAAATGCCCGTGAAGACCATTCTGCGCGTCACACACTCGGAGCCCGGCATCAAGGGCGACACCGCCACCAACACGCTGAAGCCCGCCACGCTCGAGACTGGCGTCGAGGTGCGTGTGCCTCTGTTCATCAACGAGGGTGACCTCATCCAGGTGGACACTCGCGACGGTTCTTATCTGGCTCGCGCTAAGGAATAATGAAATATTCTGTAATCGTTCCTGTCTTCAACCGACCCGATGAGGTGAGCGAGCTGTTGGAGAGTCTTACCCAACAGACCGCGAAAGACGACTTTGAGGTCATCATTGTTGAAGACGGTTCGAAAAAAACCTGTAAGGATGTCTGCGACAAGTACGCAGACATCCTTTCATTGCATTATTACTATAAGGACAACAGCGGTCCCGGCCAGTCGCGCAACTATGGCGTGGAGCGCGCCCAAGGCGAATGGGTCATCATACTCGACTCCGACGTCGTGTTGCCAGACAACTACCTGGAGATGGTAGAAAGAAGCCTATGCGCTACCGCTGCTACCAATGAGACGGACTCAGAAAGTTCCGGCAGAAGTGTCCTGGCGGCTTGGGGTGGTCCCGACGCGGCCCATCCTGACTTCACACCGGTACAGAAAGCCATCTCCTACTCGATGACGTCGTTTTTCACCACCGGCGGTATACGCGGCGGCAAGGCCAAACTCGACAAGTTCTATCCCCGTTCCTACAACATGGGCATCAGACGCGAGGTGTACCAGCAGCTGGGTGGCTTCACGAGGATGCGCTTTGGCGAGGACATCGACTTCTCGTACCGCATCGTAGAAGCCGGCTACAGGACGGCACTCTTCCCCGAGGCATGGGTATGGCACAAGCGGCGCACCGACTTCCGCAAATTCTTCCGCCAGGTGTACAACAGCGGCATAGCACGCATCAATCTTGAGAAACGCCACCCCGGCACACTGAAGCTGGTTCATCTGCTGCCCACCGTCTTTACACTGGGTGTCATTGCCCTAGTGCTCGTCTTCGTGTCAGGACTGATGATGAGTAGCTTCGGCAGCCACGATGTCAAGATGCAGGGACAGCTCGTCTGCCGGCTTTCGCTGATGCCGCTGGCCCTCTACGCCCTCATCATCTTCGCAGACTCCAGTTTGAGAAACCACAGTCTCTACGTAGGGTTGCTCAGCATCCCCGCCGCCTTCGTACAACTCTGCGGCTACGGGCTGGGCTTCATAGAATCCTGGTGGAAACGCTGTGTGATGAAGAAAGATGAGTTCCAAGCTTTCGAAAAGAATTTTTACAAATAAACAACAGGAAGGATGTCCCCAAGGGAACTACTAAAGAGCTGACAGACAGACTGATGACAGACAAACTAACCATAGCCAGGTGGTCGGAAGAAGACCGTCCGCGAGAGAAGCTCGAGCGGCTCGGCGCACAAGCACTCAGCGACGCTGAGCTGCTGGCCATCCTCATAGGGTCAGGAAGTACTAAGGAAGATGCCGTCTCACTGATGAAGCGCATTCTCATCGACTGCCACAACAACCTGAACACGCTGGGCAAGATGAGCATACGCCAGCTGATGGAGTACAATGGCGTGGGCGAGGCCAAAGCCATCACCATTCTGGCCGCCTGCGAACTGGGCAAGCGCCGACAGGCCGAGCAGGCCGAAGAACGGCCCGACCTGGGCACGGCCACACGCCTGTACAACCACATGCACGCCGTGATGCAGGACCTCGACGTGGAAGAGTTCTGGGCGCTCTACCTGAACCAGAACCACCGCCTCATCAAGAAGGTGCGCATTGCCCACGGGGGCATCACCGAAGTGAGCGTCGACGTGCGCATCATCATGCGCGAGGCCGTGCTCTCCAACGCCACCATCCTGGCCGTCTGCCACAACCACCCGTCGGGCAACATCAGTCCCAGCCGCCAAGACGACAACCTGACGCAGGCCATACGTCGGGCCTGCGACGTGATGCGCATCCACTTCATGGACCACGTCATCGTCACCGACGGCAACTATTTTTCCTACCACGAAAGTGGGAGAATCTGAAAATAATCATTATCTTTGCAAACAAAAAGCAATGACACAGGAAGAGAAAACAAGAATAGAAGAGCGCATCGTCGATGTGCTGAAGACCGTCTACGACCCGGAGATACCCGTCAACATCTACGACCTGGGCATGATTTACAAGATTGATGTGCAGGACGACCAGACGGTAGACATGGACATGACCTTCACGGCACCCAACTGCCCCGCTGCCGACTTCATCCTCGAGGACGTGCGCAGCAAGGTGGAGAGCGTCGACGGCGTCAGGTCGGCCAACATCAACCTCGTCTTCGAACCCGCCTGGGACCAGAGTATGATGAGCGAAGAGGCAAGAGTCGAATTGGGGTTCGACTAAACCAAAGATGACAGATGAAATGAAGAACATTTATTTTTTATCCGACGCCCACTTGGGCTCGCTGGCCATTCCGCATCGACGCATGCAGGAGCGCCGACTGGTGCGCTTCCTCGACGACATCAAGGAGAAGGCGGCCGCCGTCTATCTCTTAGGCGACATGTTCGATTTCTGGTATGAATACAAGTATGTGGTGCCAAAGGGCTACACACGCTTTCTCGGCAAACTGTCGGAACTGACCGACAGCGGCGTCGAGGTGCACTACTTCACCGGCAACCACGACATCTGGGCCTACTCCTATCTGGAAGAGGAGTGCGGCGTCATTCTCCATAAACAGCCCCTCACCACCGAACTCTACGGCAAGGTGTTCTTCCTGGCCCACGGCGACGGACTGGGCGACCCCAACAAGTCGTTCAAGCTCATACGCAGCATCTTCCACAACAAAACGTGCCAGTTCCTCTTCTCGGCCCTGCACCCCCGTTGGGGTGTTGGCTTCGGCCTGCAGTGGGCCAAGCACTCGCGCCTGAAGCGCCCGGGTGGCGAGGAGCCGCCCTACATGGGCGAGAACAAGGAGCATCTGGTGCTCTTCACCAAGAAATATATTCAATATCATTCCAACGTCGACTACTTCATCTACGGCCATCGCCACATCGAGCTCGACCTGCAGCTCACGAAGAAGGCCCGCATGATTATCCTCGGCGACTGGATTAGCCATTTCACCTACGTGGTCTACGACGGCGAGCACATGCTCCTGTCGGAATACGTCGAGGGTGAAAGCATTCTCTAATTATCTCAATAAAAACAAATGAAAACAATCAGCCAACAGCATTTTGAAGGCGAGCGTCCGCTTTTTGAGCAACATCATCTACGTTTAGAACAAATCACCATAGGCGATGGCGAGAGCGCCATCAAGGAGTGCTCCGACATCGTGGCCGTCGACAGCCATTTCTGGGGCAAATACCCTTTCTGGCACGTCCACGGCTTCAAGATTGAGCGCTGCCAGTTCGACGCCGGCGCCCGCTCGGCCCTTTGGTATAGCGACAACCTCACGATGACCGACACGCGCATCGACGCGCCCAAGATGTTTCGCGAGATGCACGACCTGACACTCGAGAACGTGGTCATCAACGATGCCGACGAGACCTTCTGGCGCTGCAGCCGCATCAGGGCCAAGAACCTTGAACTGCACGACGGCACCTACCCCTTCATGTTCTGCGACGACGTCGTCATCGACGGACTGAAGAGCGATTCGAAATACGTGTTCCAATACTGCAAGAACGTCGAGCTGCACCATGCCGACATCGTCACCAAGGACTCGTTCTGGGAGTGCGAGAACGTGACCATCTACGACTCGCACCTCGACGGCGAATACCTGGCCTGGCACTCTAAGAACGTGCGCCTCGTCAACTGTCACCTCGGCGGCGAGCAACTGCTCTGCTATGCCGACCATCTGGTGCTCGAGAACTGCACGTTCGACGCCGCCTGCGACCGCCTGTTCGAGTATTCCGACGTCGAGGCCGACATCCGCGGCCACGTCACCGACATCAAGAACCCCACCACGGGCCATATCGTGGCCGACAGCATTGGCAGCATCACCATCGACGAGAACATCAAGCAACCCGCAAACTGCATCATAGAAACAAGGAAATGACCTACGACTTCGACGCAATCGTCAATCGCCGCGGCAGCGGCTGCTACAAATGGGACGAAGAGCCCGCGGCCGACCTGATTCCCATGTGGGTGGCCGACATGGACTTCCGTGCCGCACCTGCCATCCGAGAGGCACTGCAGCAGCGGCTGGACCATGGCGTGTTTGGCTACACACTGGTGCCCGACGCCTACTACGACGCCATCATCCGTTGGTTCAGCCGTCGCCATCAGTGGACCATCGAGCGCCCATGGGTGCTATACACCAGCGGCGTGGTGCCGGCCTTGTCGGCCGTCATCAAGGCCATGACCGAACCGGGCGACGAAGTCATTCTCCAGACGCCCGTCTACAACTGTTTCTTCTCTTCCGTCAGAAACAACCAGTGCACGCTCGTTGAGAATCCCCTGCTGCTCAAGGACGGGCGCTACGAGATGGACTTCGACGGTCTGGAGCGCGTCTGCCAGAGTCCGCGGGCCAAACTGCTCGTGCTCTGCAATCCCCACAACCCTGCCGGCCGCGTGTGGAGCCGCGACGAGCTCACCCGGCTGAACGACATCTGTCGGCGCAACGGCGTGGTGGTGGTCAGCGACGAAATCCACAACGAACTGGTGTTCCAAGGCCGCCGCTACCAACCTTTCGGCGCCATCAGCATGGACAACGCCATCGTCTGCACCTCGCCATCGAAGTCGTTCAACACGGCCGGACTGCAGAACGCCAACATCATCTGCGCCAATGCCGAATGGCGAGCACGCATCGACCGCGCCATCAACATCAACGAGGTGTGCGACGTGAATCCCTTCGGCGTGGTGGCCCTCATGGCTGCCTACAACGAGAGCGAGGCGTGGCTCGACGCCCTCTGCGACTATCTCTGGGAAAACTACCAGGCGCTCTGCCGCTTCTTCAGCGAACAGCTGCCCATGCTGCGGGTCACGCCTCTCGAAGGCACCTATCTGGTGTGGGTCGACATCCGCGCACTCGGCACCACGTCTGACGCTCTGACCGACCGTCTGCTGCGAGAAGGCCACGTGCAAGTGAACAGCGGCACGATGTATGGCCAGACCGCCGGCGAAGGTTTCATCCGTCTGAACATTGCTTGCCCGCGCGCCCAAATGATGGAAGGACTGCGGCGCATAGCACACATCATCACTAACTACTAAAAAAATCAAAACCAACATGAGAAGCGTACTGACAACCATTCTTGCAGGCCTTGCACTTATTGCAGCCCAGGCACAGAAGCCCGCATCGACCTACGACGAAGGCAAGCCCGTAGGCTGGGCCACCGTTGGCGGCAACATCACCGGCGGCGAAGGTGGCGAGGAAGTCACAGTCACCAACTTCACCGAGTTCGACAACGCCATGCTGCGCGTCAACGGCAAGAAGAACCTCACCGTGAAGCGCATCATCTACGTGAAGGGCACCATCACCTTCTCGCAGCAGGCCAGCTACAACGGTGTGGAAAACAAGACCATCATCGGACTGCCGGGCTCGGTGCTCACCAACATGAACCAAGACAAGAAAAACGGCGGTATCCTGAAACTGACGGGCAACGTTGAGGACACGCCCTGCCGCAACATCATCCTGCGCAACCTGACCTTCAAAGGCCCGGGGGCCTACGATGTCGACGGCAACGACAACCTGCTCATCCAGAGCGGCCAGCGCATCTGGGTCGACCACTGCGACTTCCAGGATGCCATGGACGGCAACTTCGACATCAACAACGGTGCCGACAACATCTCCGTCACGTGGTGCCGCTTCCGCTACATCCTGCCCCCGAAGGCCGGCGGCAGTGGCGGCAGCGATGCCCACTGCTACTCCAACCTCATTGGCAGCAGCGACGGTACCGTAAGCGACCGCGGCCATCTGAACGTCACGTTTGCCAACTGCTGGTGGGACACGGGCGTCATTGAGCGTTGTCCGCGTGTGCGCTACGGCAAGGTGCACCTCGTCAACTGCCTCTTCACCAACGACAACTACAACTATCTCTTCGGCACGGGCTACGAGTCGAACATCTACGCCGAGAAGTGCGCTTTCGTGGCTACGGGCAAGAGCGGTTCGCAAATCTACAAGAACCCGGGCAAGAACAAGACGGCACCGTGGAACCTCATCATCAGCGACTGCATCGGCACCGACGATGTGCAGGAACGCATGGGCAGCCTTGACTACTTCACGCCTGCCGACTACTACCAGTACGACGCCATGGACAAGACGCTGGTGCAGGAAGTGGTGGGCAACGAGAAGACGGGTGCCGGCGCCACGCTGACGTTCGACGACGACGAAGCGCCTTCGGCCATCAAGACACAGTCTGCTGCCCCTGTCGTGCGTACCTTATATTATAATATGGGCGGCGTTCGCCAGAGCGAAGCCCGCCGAGGGCTCACCATCGTGAGCCAACTGTTGGCCGACGGCACCACGACGACAAAGAAAATCATCAGATAACCAAGAAACATCTAAGCATATGGAAGAAATGAAAATCAAGCAGGAACTGCCTGAAAACGCCTTCCGCGAACTGCAGGAAGGCGAGAAGTACGAGCCCATGATGTCGCCTGGCGGCGTCTATCCCGAAGTCAACGCGTGGTCGGTCACGTGGGGCATACTCATGGCCATGCTCTTCTCGGCTGCCGCAGCCTACTTAGGTCTGAAGGTGGGCCAGGTGTTCGAGGCCGCCATCCCCATTGCCATCATCGCCGTGG
>CAMOTK010000058.1 GCA_946625715.1 uncultured Prevotella sp.
TTGCGGTCATATCCCCTTATGTTCATTTAAACAAGTGAGTCGGCTTAGTTGTATTTCAGAATCTGACCCGGATGCAGGCGAACACGCTTGCTGATGCGGTTGAGCTTGCAAAGGGCGTCGACGCTGGTGCCACGCTTGCGGGCAATGGCCGAGAGGGTCTCGCCGTGGCGCACCTTGTGGTAGCGCACGCTCTGCATGTCGGCAAACGACTTGTTGGCCGAAGCTCTGCCGGGGGCGTTGGGCGAGTTCACGTCTTCAGGATTGTAGCCGCCGCTGCCGTTGGCACCGCGCAGACGAGTGGCCTGTGCCGACTCGCGGTTGTAGGTGTTGCTGCGGTAGGTGTAGAAGTCGGCGGTGACGTCCTGGTTGCGGAAGTCGAACATCAGGGCGGGGTTGAGGGCCACACCGCAGAGGCGTGTCTCGAAGTGTAGGTGCGAGCCGGTGCTGCGGCCAGTGTTGCCACCCAGTCCGATGGGGTCGCCGGCCTTCACGTCCTCGTCCTCGCGCACGAGCTGCTTCGACATGTGTCCGTAGATGGTTTCCAGACCGTTGTGGTGGCGAATGACCACGTACTTACCGTAGCCGCGTGCTTCGTAGCGCACGATGCGCACTTTGCCGCTGAAGGCTGCGCGAATGGTGTCGCCAATATAGACCTTGATGTCGAGTCCTTTGTGCTGACGTCCCCAGCGAGCGCCGAAGTTCGAGGTGATGACGCGGCTCTCCGTGGGCATGCAGAAGTCGCGCAGGTCGATGCGGAAGGTGTCGGGCATGGCCGTGGCGCGGTGTGCAAACTGGTTTTCCCACTCGTCGTATAGGTCGGCCGATGGCGTCTCCCATTCGTCGCGCTCAATGAGCTGGCGCAGCATGAGTGAGTCCACGGCTTTCATCTTGCGGTCGATAGGTGCCTGGCGGGCCAACAAGTCCTGTCCGGTGACGGGCAGTGTGGCGAGTGAGGCAACAGTTATCAACGCAAGTTTCTTTATTTTTTTCAAAAAAGTCATTATTGTCCTTGTTATTAATTATCGTTGTTGATAGTCAGCTAATCGCAATAGCGTTTGGCCGATTTTTATTTTTAGGTACTGCAAAGTTATGGAAAAATGTTTGGAAAACAAGGACTTATGCAGAGCTTTTGGGGTTTTTTAACAATCGGGCACTTGCATTAACGGTTTTTTATTCAACTTTTAGAACCTGATTGCAATAGTCTACCACGGCCGGGCGGTGGGTGATGAAGATGATGGTTTTGCGGTGTTCCGACAGGATGTTTTGCAGCAGTTGGCGCTCGGTGTCGGGGTCGAGGGCGCTGGTGGCTTCGTCGAAGAGCATGATGCTGCGGTCGCGCAACAGGGCGCGGGCGATGGCTATGCGCTGCGCCTGTCCTTCGGAGAGTCCGCCGCCGGCTTCCGAGCAGGGTGTGTCGAGCCCGTCGGGCAGGTCGAAGACGAAGTTGGCGCACGACTGTTCCAGTGCGTAGCGCATCTGCTCTTCGGTGGCCGCGGGGTTGCCCAGCAGCAGGTTGTCGCGTATGGTGCCGCTGAGCAGCGTGTTGCCCTGTGGCACGTAGACGAAGTTGCAGCGGTGGAGTGGGGAGATGGGCGCTGCATAGCCGTTGGTGCCAGAGTAGATTTCGAGTGTGCCGTTTGTGGGGTGGATGAGTGCTAAGATGAGGCGCACGAGGGTGGTCTTGCCGGCGCCCGTCTCGCCGAGAATGGCAGTGCACGAGCCCGGAAGGAAGTCGAACGACAGGTGGCTGATCACTTCGTCCTGCCCGTCGGCATAGCAGTAGCTCACGTCGTTCAGACGGATGCCGCACGGCTGCGGCAGCGTGATGCTGTCGCCCTGCTGTTCTTCGGGCGTCTCTTCCAGTTCCATGAGGCGCTCGGCAGCCGTGAAGACGCTGACGAAGGCCGGTGCCAGCTTGGTCAGGTCGCGGGCAGGGCCCTGAATGCGGTAGACCAGTTGCAGGAAGGCCGTCATGGCGCCATAGGTGATGGTGCCCCGCGACAGGCGCACGGCTCCCCAGAGGAAGGCCACGAGGTAGCCTAAGGAGAAGCCCGTGTTGAGTATCAGGTTGGAGACGACGGAGAACATGGTGCGGCGGCGCACGTGCTGGCGCAGCTCGGCCTGTGTGTTGTCCAGCTTGTCGAGCATCAGCGTGTTGGCTTCGAGCGTTTTGATGAGCATGCGGTGCTGCACGGTCTCGGTCAGGATGCTCTGCACCCGGCTGTCGCTGTTGCGCACCCTGCGAGTAAGCTTGCGCATCTGTGCCACGTAGAAGCGGCTGACCAGGACGAAGCAGGGCAGGATGCCCACGGTGATGACAGCCAGCCAGATGTCCATCTGCAGCAGATAGACAAAGGCGCCAATGAACATGGCCGTGACCGAGAGCGTGTTGGGAATGGTTTCCGTGAGGAAGTTGACCACCGTCTGCACGTCCTGCTCCAGACGGTTGATGACGTCGCCGCTGTGTCGGGCTTCGCGTCCGCGCCACTCCGAGCGCAGCAGGCGGTCGAGCATCTGCTGCTGCATGCGGTTCTGCGCTCTCACGCCGAGGATGTTGCGAATCCAGACGCGACTGATGTTGATGGCAAAGTCGCCCAGGATGATGGTGGCCATGATGCCCACGGCCCAGTAGAGCGAGCCTGTCTTGGCGTGCGACGCAATGTCGATGGCGTTCTGCATGGCCCAGACAGAACAGAGACTGAAGGCAACGCCCAAGAGGCCCAGCGTGGCATTGAGCGAGGCTTGCAGGCGGTTGCCCTTCCACGCTTGCCACAGCCACTTCAGAATCACTTTGGCCGTGTAGTGGCTTTCGGTCCTATTGAACAGCTCTTTCAGTTTCATACGACGTATGTTATTCGCGGGTGTCGGCGCCCCACATCATTTTTTCTCTGAGGGTGGTGAAATACTGCGTGCCGGCACGCTTCACCACCTTAATAGTATAAGGTGCGCGCGTGAGGCGAACGGTGGTGCCTTCGCGCCGCTTCTCAGAACGGCCGTCGATGGCCACGAGAAACGAGTGGCTGCGGCTCTCGACGGTGAGCGTCACCTCGGCCGAGTCGGGAATGACGATGGGGCGGATGTTCAGCGAGTGAGGGGCCACGGCCGTCAGCGCAAAGACATTGGTGCCGGGGGTGATGATAGGACCGCCATTTGAGAGCGAATAGGCCGTGGAGCCTGTGGGCGTCGACACAATGACGCCGTCGGCCAGGTAGTTGGTCAGGTATTCGCCGTTGACGTAGGCGCGGATGCCAATCATCGAGGCCGTGTCGCGCTTCAGCACCGCCACCTCGTTCAGGGCGCAGTGGTGGCCCTCAAGCGGTTCGCCGTCGACCCCGACCTGAATCAGAGCGCGTTCTTCCACCGAGTAGTCGTTGCGGTAGATGGCGTCGATGCACGCCTCTATCTCGTTCTGGGTGACGTCGGCCAGGAAGCCGAGCCTGCCCATGTTGATGCCTAAGATGGGGATGTTCTTGTCGCCTACGCGACTGGCCGTCTGCAGAAACGTGCCATCGCCACCCATCGAGATGGCGAAGTCTACGTCGAACTGGTCGCCGACGAAAGTCTTGGCAGCACTGAGGTCGATGAGCTCGGAGCATTGCAAGAAGTCGCAATACTCCTCGTCGATGAACACTTCTGCGCCATGAGCCAGCAGACAGGCCATGACCTGCTGGGCTGCAGCCGACTTATGCTGCTGATAGACGTTGCCGAAAAGAGCGAATTTTAGCATATTTCGTTCCGTTGTTTCGTTTATTTCGCAAAGAATCGTTATCTTTGCAGTTGCAAAAGTACAAATAAAATCTGAAACGATGGCAAAAGTATATGAATTTTTGGCCAATGGCTTCGAAGATGTCGAGGCCTTGATACCGCTCGACGTGTTGCGTCGCGGTGGCGTGGAAGTGGTGACGGTGAGCGTCATGGGTACCGAACAAGTGGAGACGGCACACGGGGTGACCATCCTGGCCGACGCCTGTTTTGAGGATGTCGACCTCAGCGATGCCGACCTGCTGCTGTTGCCTGGCGGCATGCCCGGTGCCAGCAATCTCTATGCACACGAAGGCCTGTGCGAGGCCCTGCGCCGCCAGCATGCGGCAGGGCGTCGGTTGGCTGCCATCTGTGCAGCGCCGGCCGTGGTCTTGGGCCAGTTAGGACTGCTCCAAGGTCGTCGCGCCACGTGCTATCCGGGCTTTGAACAGCTGCTTGGCGGCGCCACCTATACGGGCGAGCTCTGCACCGTCGATGGCACCATCACCACCGGCGAAGGCCCTGCAGCCGCCTTCCCCTTTGCCTACGAGCTTCTGGCCCAGCTGACCGACCGTCAGACGGCCGACCAGATTGCCGAAGGCATGCGTTTCAAACATCTCATGGACGATAAGTAATCTACAGTTTCCGATGGACTATGTGATTATCGTAGCAGGCGGAAAGGGTCTGCGTATGGGGGGCGAGATTCCTAAGCAGTTTCTGCCCGTGGGCGGCCTGCCCGTGCTGATGCGCACCATGAAGCGCTTCCACGAGTATTCGCCCGACCTGCAAATCATACTCGTGCTGCCAAAGGCGCAGCAGGACTACTGGCGCAACCTCTGCAAGAGCCATCAGTTCAACATACCCTATCTGCTGGCCGATGGCGGCAAGACGCGCTTCCACTCCGTGCAGAACGGTCTGGCCCTTATCCCCGACGATGAACAGGGACTGGTGGGCGTGCACGACGGCGTGCGCCCCTTCGTGTCGGTCGAGGTCATCAGCCGGTGCTACGACTTGGCGCGCCAGCAGCAGGCCGTCATTCCCGTGGTGCCCGTCATCGAGACGTTGCGCCATGTCGGCGAGGGTGTCAAGCCGCGCGACGACTACCGGCTGGTGCAGACTCCGCAGGTGTTCGACATCCAGCTGTTAAAGGCGGCCAACCGACAGCCCTATCAGGCATCGTTCACCGACGATGCCTCGGTGGTGGAAGCTTTTGGCGCCAAGGTGACTTTGGTCGAAGGCAACCGCGAGAATATCAAGATTACTACGCCCTTCGACCTCAGAATTGCAGAGTGTCTTATTTGAAACCATGACCGATATACTCTCACAGGACATCAAATACCTGCCGGGCGTGGGACCGGCACGACAGAAGATGCTGAGCACGGAGCTGGGCATCCTGTCTTTTGGCGACCTGCTGGAGTATTTCCCTTATAAGTACGTCGACCGTTCCAAGATTTACACCGTCCACGAACTGACGGGCGACATGCCCTATGTGCAGGTCGTGGGGCGTATCCTCAGTTTCGAGAAATTCGAGATGGGACCCCACAAACTGCGTGTGGTGGCCCACTTCAGCGATGGTACGGGCGTCATGGACCTGGTGTGGTTCAACTATGCCAAGAGTGCGCTGACGAAGTATCATATCGGCACCGAATACGTGGTGTTTGGCAAGCCCGCCGTGTTCAACAACCGCATTCAGGTGGTGCATCCCGACCTCGACGAAGTGTCGAAGGTCGACACGTCGGCCATGGGCATGCAGCCTTACTACAACACCACCGAGAAAATGAAGAAGAACGGTCTGACCTCGCGCGCCATCGAGAGGCTGACCAAGACGCTCGTCGAAACGCTGAAGTCGCCCATCCGCGAAACCATTCCCGACTTCATTCTCGCGCCACGCCACCTCATGGGGCGCGACGAAGCCCTGCGCGCCGTGCACTATCCGCGCGATAGCAAGCAACTGGAAAGGGCTCGCGTGCGCCTGAAGTTTGAAGAACTCTTCTTCGTACAGCTTAATATATTAAGGTACGCGAGCGACCAGCGTCGCAAGTATCGCGGCTATGTCTTTGCCCACGTGGGCGACATTTTCAACAGCTTCTATCAAAACAACCTGCCCTTCGCCCTCACCGAGGCGCAGAAGCGCGTCGTGCGCGAAATCAGGAAGGACGTGGGCAGCGGCCGACAGATGAACCGACTGTTGCAGGGCGATGTGGGCTCGGGCAAGACGCTTGTGGCCCTCATGTCGATGCTCATTGCCTTGGACAACGGTTTTCAGGCGTGCATCATGGCACCGACGGAAATCTTGGCCGAGCAGCATCTCACCACCATCCGCGAGTTTCTCCGTGACATGCCCGTGCGCGTGGAACTGCTCACAGGCATCGTCAAGGGCAAGCGACGCCAGCAGGTGCTCGACGGGTTGCAGGACGGCTCTGTGCAAATCCTTGTGGGCACCCACGCCGTGATAGAAGACACGGTGGTGTTTCGCAACCTCGGCCTCGTGGTTGTCGACGAGCAGCACCGCTTCGGCGTGGCCCAGCGCGCCAAGCTCTGGCACAAGAACCAGAACCCGCCGCATGTGCTGGTGATGACGGCCACCCCCATACCGCGCACGTTGGCCATGACGCTCTATGGCGACCTCGACGTGAGCGTCATCGACGAACTGCCGCCCGGTCGCAAGCCGGTGGTCACCACCCACGTCTTCGACAACCGCATGACGTCGCTCTACGATGGCATCCGTCGTCAGATTCACGAAGGTCGACAGGTCTACATCGTTTTTCCCCTGATTGAAGAAAGCGAGAAAAGCGACTTGAAGAACTTGGAACAAGGCTTTGATGCGCTGAAACAGGTGTTCCCGGAGTTTCGGCTGAGCAAGGTGCACGGCAAGATGAAGCCTGCCGACAAGGAGACGGAGATGCAGAAGTTCGTCAGCGGACAGACGCAGATTCTCGTGGCCACAACGGTCATTGAGGTGGGGGTCAACGTGCCCAACGCCTCGGTGATGGTCATCCTCGATGCCCAGCGCTTCGGTCTCTCGCAGTTGCACCAGCTGCGGGGCAGGGTGGGGCGCGGTGCCGACCAGTCGTACTGCATCCTCGTCACCAACTTCAAGTTGGCAGAAGAAACGCGCAAGCGCATCGACATCATGTGCGACACCAACGACGGCTTCCGCATTGCCGAAGCCGACCTGAAGCTGCGCGGCCCCGGCGACCTGGAAGGCACGCAGCAGAGCGGCATGGCCTTCGACCTGAAGATTGCCGATATTGCCCGCGACGGACAGCTGGTGCAGATGGCACGAGAAGAGGCGCAGAAGGTCATCGACGATGATCCTGACTGCGCCTCGGAAAAATACCTGATGCTCTGGAACCGGTTGAAGGCCTTGAAGAAGACCAACATCAACTGGGGAGCAATCTCTTAATCTTTTTTTATCTGACCACCACCTTGCGGCCGCCTACGATGTAGAGCCCCTTGGTAGGCCTATTCACGCTACGGCCCTGCAGGTCGTACACCAGATGGTCGCGCTGGCGGTCAACGGTCATGTCGTTGATGCCCGTCTGGTCGCCCAAGAACGTCTTCAGTTCGTAGAGGGCATCCTGCGCCACGCCGGTGGCGTTGTCGAAGAGTCCGGCGTTATACCATTTGTCGGTCACGCGCTTTGTTTCCCAATCCAGCCAGAATTCGTTGGCCTCGGGGAACCACCAGTAGAGACCGTTGACGCTCTCGTGCTTGTTGAGCATGGCGATGAGGTCCTTGGCAAACTGCAGCTGTCCGGCGTTTGTGGCGGGCCAGTTGGGGAAGGTCGAAACCTTGAACTTCGCATCGTCGGGATAGTAGCAGTGGTAGTAGCCCGTCTCCACCAGCTGAATCTTCTTGTCGCTGTAGTTCTGCTCCAAAACCTTGATGACGGCTTCGAGCGTCGACAGTGTGCCGTGGTAGTAGGGATAGTAGCTGATGCCGATGATGTCGTAGTCGTTGGTGTACGTCTTCAGCGTATTGTAGAAGTTGGTGACGTTGCTTGACTTGCTCATCTCCGTCTGAATCACCACCTTGGCCTGTGGCAGCACTTCGCGGATGGCCTTGATGCCTGCCTGCAGATACTTGGCGAAGTTGGCAAACGTGCCTCCCGTGTGGTTGCCACCGTCGGGATAGCAGTGGCCGGTGGGCCAGAGCATGCCGTAGGTAATCTCGTTGCCGGGCTGCACAAAGTCGGGCGTGGCGCCTGCCTTGTCGAGCTCGTTCAGACAGTCCTTGGTGTAGTTGTAGAGCGTGTTGGCCAGCACCTCGGGGTCGCTGCTGTTCCAAGCGCTTGGCGTCGAGTGCTTGCCGGGGTCGGTCCAGGTGTCGCTATAGTGGAAGTCGAGCATGAACTGCAGGCCGGCATCCTTGATTTGCTTGCCCAGCGCCTTCACATAGTCCAAATCCTGGCGCACGCCCTCGCCCTTATGCTCGGCCGAAGCCTTCGAGGGGTCGACAAACAGGCGAACGCGCATGGCGTTCCATCCCTGCGCCTTGAAGTAGTTAATCATGCCCGTTGTGATTTGTTTTCCGTCTTTGTCCAGATAGTGGGCACCGTTCTGCTCATACGTTGGCAGCAGTGAGATGTCGCCGCCCACATATTTCTGTGCCTGTGCTGCATAAGCCAGCACACAGGTCATGAGTACGAGAATACTTTTCTTCATAGTTAGTTTTAATTGTTTCTTTATGCTTTTAGGTTATTTATGCTTTCTGTTGGCACGCTGCTCGCGGTACTTGGCCTTCTGTCGGGCCGAGCCGCTGCCGTGTGCACCGGTGATGTACTTCTTTTTCTTGGCTTTGGTCTTCACCTTACCCTCGTTGGGGTCTTTCCTTTCGCCGCCGCGGCCAAAGGAAATGCCATTCTCCAGGATATACTGAAAATCGTCTTCTTTACTCATCTCCGTTCTTATTTTTAATTATAAATCCCCCTTCCCCAAGGAAAGGGGGAAGGGGGATGATTTTAATGATGGAACAGGCGTACGCCCGTGAAGGCCATGGCTATGCCATACTTGTCGCACGTCATGATGACATGGTCGTCGCGCACCGAACCGCCTGCCTGGGCAATGAACTCCACGCCGCTCTTGTGGGCGCGCTCAATGTTGTCGCCAAAGGGGAAGAATGCGTCGGAGCCAAGGCAGACACCCTTGTTCTGGGCAATCCAGGCGAGCTTCTCCTCGCGGGTGAGCACCTCGGGCTGCTCCTTGAAGAACTGCTGCCAAGCGCCGTCGCGCAGCACGTCGTCGTGCTCGTCTTCCGAGATGTAGACGTCGATGGTGTTGTCGCGGTCGGCACGGCGGATGCCGTCGATGAAGGGCAGGCTCATCACCTTCGGGTGCTGGCGCAGCCACCAGATGTCGGCCTTCTGTCCGGCCAGTCGTGTGCAGTGGATGCGGCTCTGCTGTCCGGCACCGATGCCGATGGCCTGGCCGTCCTTGACGTAGCACACGGAGTTCGACTGTGTATATTTCAGCGTAATCAGCGCAATCATCAGGTCGCGCAGGGCTTCCTTCGAGAACTGCTTGTTCTGTGTGGGAATGTTCTCAAACAGCTTCGGGTCGTCCAGCCGAATCTCGTTGCGGCCCTGTTCGAAGGTGATGCCGAACACCTGCTTGCGCTCAATGGGTTCGGGCTTGTAGGCAGGGTCAATCTTGATGACGTTGTACGTGCCCTTGCGCTTAGCCTTCAGAATCTCTATGGCCTCGGGGGTGAAGTCGGGAGCAATCACGCCGTCGCTCACCTCGCGCTTGATGATGAGCGCCGTGGTCTTGTCGCACGTGTCGCTCAGGGCGATGAAGTCGCCATACGACGACATACGGTCGGCACCGCGTGCACGGGCATAGGCCGATGCAATGGGCGACTGGTCGAGGCCCTCTATATCGTCGACGAAGTAAATCTTCTTCAGTGTGTCGCTTAGGGGCAGACCCACGGCGGCGCCGGCGGGGCTCACGTGCTTGAACGAGGCTGCGGCGGGCAGTCCGGTGGCCTGCTTCAGCTCCTTGACGAGCTGCCAGGCGTTCAGGGCATCGAGGAAGTTGATGTAGCCAGGGCGGCCGTTGACCACTTCAAGGGGGAGTTCGCCTTCCTGCATGAAGATGCGCGAAGGCTTCTGGTTCGGATTGCATCCGTACTTCAGTTCCAATTCTTTCATAATACGTTTGTCAGTGTTGATTCTTTCTGCCTGCAAAGTTACGATTTAGCGAGAACAAAACAAAGAAAATCTTTCTTTTTTTTGTCGCGTGTGAGAAGTTTCCTTGAGTGTAGTGAAAAACTTTGCCTTCTTTTGATGGCAATGTGGCACCGAAAAGTTGAGAAAAGCATAAAAAAAAGGAGACTCCCTAAAGAGTCTCCCAGGTTTGGTTTTATGAAGCTAATTCTTTCGACTTAGCCAAGGCTGATTGCTTCAGACGGGCAAACACTTGCGCAAGTTCCACACTCAGTGCAAGCGTCAGCGTCGATTACATACTTGTCAGCACCCTCAGAGATAGCCTCTACGGGGCATT
>CAMOTK010000059.1 GCA_946625715.1 uncultured Prevotella sp.
GCATATCTGCTCATGGCTGTCATGAGCTTCTTCCACGCCGCAGCACAGGACGCCTATAGCGGTACGCTTGTGGCCGACGAGGGTGCGTGGTGCTGGTTTGCAGACCCCCGTGCCCTGCACTATGAGAATGCCGACGGTACCATCAACGCTACCTACATCGGATACATCGATATCCACGGCAACGTCAAGGCCACGCAGTACGACTGGATCAAGCACCGCAAGACGGATGTCCTCATCCGCAGCTACTTCCAGCCCGACGACCACAATAACCCCACCTTCATCGTGCTGCCCGACGAACGCGTCATGATCTTCTACACGCGCCACACCGACGAGGCCAAGATATGGTACCGCATCTCGCGCCGTCCGGGTGACATCACCGCCCTGGGCGAAGAGAAGTACCTCGCGCCCGTCAACAAGACGACCTATCCCTCGCCCTTCATCCTGAGCGACGACCCCGAGCACATCTATCTCTGCTGGCGCGGCATCAACTGGCATCCCACCATCGCTCGCCTGACCATGCCTGATGCTGACGACAACTGCACGTTCGACTTCGGACCCAAGCAGATCGTGCAGAGCACGGGAGCACGCCCGTATGCCAAATACCAAAGCAACGGCAAGGATAAGATCTATCTCTCCTATACCACAGGGCATCCCGACAACGAGATGCCGGACTGGCTCTACCTGAACGTCATCGACATCAATCACGGCAACGGCCCCATCCTGCGCGACATCCAGGGCAACCAGCTCGCCGTCATCGCCAACGGTCCGCACAACGTCAACAAGCAGAGCAGCTATGCCACTGCACATCCCACTGCCGTCGTGGACAAGTCCGATAATATCCGCAACTGGGTGTGGCAGGTGACACTGGACGAGAAAGGGAATCCCGTCATCGCCTATCCCCACATCGACAATGCCAAGACGACGCACGTCTACTGGTATGCACGCTGGACGGGTAGCGAGTGGCGTCGCACATGGGTGCAGTACGCAGGTCATGCCTTCCACCAGAACTGGAACGTCACCGAGCGTTGCTACAGCGGCGGCATGGCCATCGACCCCGAGAACATCAACGACCTCTACCTCAGCATCCCGACCAAGGGCGGGCAATATAGCAAGGATGGCGTCTACGAAATCTGGAAGTACACCATCAACGACGAAGGCAAGGTGGCGGGCAGCGAGCAAATCACCCGCAACTCCGCCAAGAACAATATGCGACCCTATATCATCCCTGGCTCCAAGAACTCCGGCATGCGGCTGACATGGATGAACGGCGACTACTTCTATTGGATGGTCAAGCAGGGCTACCCAAAAGGATTCCCCACGAACATACGTGTGGACTGCGAATGGGACGAAGCGCTGACGACGGAGCTGCCGGAGGACGTGAATCCGCGCACCGATATGCCCTTCCTGGGTAAGGACAAGTCGCTGTGCCTGGCTTTCGCGATGAATGTGGACAAGTATAGCGGCAAGCTCTTCACTCTGGGCAATATGACTTACACGCTGGGAACCGACAACTACCCCGTACTGACCATCGGCGGCACGGCGTACAAGAGCCAGAACCGCCTGCTCACCTCCGACAACTGGGCCACGGGCTCCACGGGCACCGGCGGCGACAGTCATCCGACGAAGGTGAACACATGGATCCTCACCCTGACCTACGACGGAGAGGTGCTGACGACATACCGCAACGGCCTCGTTGATCAGGTGATAGAGACCACGGAACTCGAAGGCGGCACGGCCGTTGGCAATGGCAACGGCTTCTACCATCTTATCGTGGCACAGCGCGACTTCTATGCCTGCGCTTCGCCCCTGACGGTGCAGCGGCTGGTCGCCGACGTCCAGCAGGAAGTCGATGCCGCTATGGCCAGGAATGCGCTGACCATCATGACGCTGCCCGCAGAGACGCGCACCGACCTCGTCCTGCCCGCCACGATGCTGGGCTTTGACATCAGCTGGAGCAGCTCCGACGAGCAGGTCATCTCATCCACGGGCGTGCTGTCCAGCCTGACGGAGGACACGCCCGTCACCCTCACTGCCACCATCGGAGATGCCAGCCGAAGCTTCGACGTCAAGGCGCTGGCACGCGACATCGCCAAGAACCTGCGCTATGAGCAGGCAGAGGACCTCGACCTCACGGGCAACACCACCGGCGCCTTCGCCACCAACAAATACGGAACGGCCCCACAAGGGTTGCTCAAGGACCTGCGTTCCTACACCTTCCTCGTCGAGGCCAAGGTGGCAACGATGCTGAAGCAGCCCCGTCTCTACGACTTCGGCTCAGGCTCCGGCAACAGCCTCTTCCTGCGTGCCGACCCCCTCGCTGCCGGCATCAAGTACAACAGCGGAACTACCACGATGGTCAAGAGCCAGACCAAGCTGGCGGCAGGCAACGCCTACAAGCTGGCCGTGAGCTACGATGCCGCCACCCATAAGACCACGATATATATCGATGGCGAGGTGGATGCCAGCGGCACCGACAACCAGGTAGAAGCGTTCCAGCTGGAGGCACTGGCTGCCGACACCCGCAACCTCATCGGACGCACGCAGTGGTGGGACGGCTCCTACGCTGCCGACAACCAAGACTTCTGTGGCACCATCAGCGGTCTGCGCCTCTACGATGTGTGCCTCACGCAGGAGGAGATATGCGGACTGCAAGGCATTCACCAAGGAGGCGATTTCATCGATGAAATCGGCAAAAAAGACACCTCAGACCCTACGTGGTACGACCTGAGCGGCCGACAGGTGAACCGCCATGCGATCCCACGTGGCATCTTCGTCAGCCAGGGGCACAAGATAGTAAAATAATGAAAAACAGATGATTGCAATCTGTTTATATGTTTAGGCAAAGCGGCCCGGAGGCACGGCGTAAATACTCCACGCCGTGACTCCGGGCCTTTGTGTCCTGAAGGTTTTGACATTTTATTTTGTTGGTTTCTTATAAAGAAAAAGTCAAAAAAATTTTGTTGTAGCCGATGAAAAGCTTATCTTTGCCGCCGGAAAAGGTATTGTCGATGAACTATGACCTGACTTTGCTCAACATCGGCTTCGCCCATCATGACGGGGACTGGAACTTCGAGCATATCTGCAGTTCCTTCTCACGTATCTATTGGGTGACCGAGGGATGCGGCGAGGTGACCTTCGATGGCAAGGTGCATCGCCTCACCCCTGGCAACCTGTACCTCATTCCGGCACTGGTGAGCCACAGCGACCATTGCGACGGCGTGTTTGAGCACTACTACATCCACTTCATGGATCAGTCCATGCAGATCTACGAGCACTACCAGCAGTACCTGTTCCCCTTTGAGTTCCCCATGACGAAAGCCGATCCGCACATCATCAACAGGTTGATGTACCTGCTGCCCGACTGGGAACTGCACAACAGCGATCCGCAGAGTTACGAGACGCAGACGAAGACGCTGCAGGGCGTCAAGCTGTTCCAGAGCCGACCGCTTGCCGTGCAGATGGAAATCAACGGCCTGCTGCACATCCTATTCTCACATTTTTTCAGTATGGCCAAGCCGCGTACCACGGTCAGCGACAAACGTATCCGCGAGGCGCTGTGGAAGATCAACAAGGACCTGGCCAACGTGCCGTCGCTCGACGTGCTGGCCGGAGAAGCCTGCATGAACAAGGACAGCTTTATCCGTCAGTTCCGCCGACAGACGGGCTCCACGCCGACGGACTACATCATCCATCGGCGGATGATGCGTGCTCAGCTGTTGTTTGCCGAAGGCGTGAGTTCGGTGAAGGAGGTGGCGTTGCAGGTGGGCTACGACAATATCTCCTACTTCGGCCGCACCTTCAAGCGCATCACAGGTATCAGCCCCATGGAATTCATCAGGCAGAACCGATAGGCGCATTGTCAACTTATCGACTTTTTGTGGCAGGTTTCAGGCCGGGCGAAGCAATAAGGTGGTGAACTTTTGACGCGAGATGGTCTTTTTTTTGTATCTTCGTAGCGCAAATGTTCTTAAACGAAACACCCTCTATCATGAAATCAACAAGGCTTTTCAGCAGCGCGCTGTTGTCGCTGCTTTGCATCGGCGTCTGGGCTCAGACGAATATCCTCGGCGGTTGGGACGGCGGCTCTGCCACGGGCTTGCCCACGACTTTCGGCTGGTCGGCCAACTACGACGCAGCCTGGCAGGCACTGAACGCCACCAGCGGCGAGCGTTTCGTGACGAACTACGCGAACTACGTGGCCGAGACGGGTGTGGCGTACACCTACGATGCCGCGGATGAGGTGAGCCGTAAGTTGCTCTACCTGCATTTCTCGGCGGGCAGTTCCTACACGTATTCCTATGCCTTCGAGGGTTTGCAGCCCGGACATGCCTACCGCTTCACGGGGTTGGTAGCCTGGCACAATAACGACGAGACGAACAAGGGTACGTGCTCGGTGAGCATCGAGAGCGCCGATGCCGACGTCGCCTATATGCAGGCTTTCACCGACATCAACACGAAGAAGAGGCTCTATCCCATGCATGCCACCTTCATGGTGCCGGAGGGCGATGCCTCGACGCACTTCAGGATGGTCGTGAGCAACGGCAAGTCGGGGGCGATGATGTCGCTCTCGGGCATTGGCCTGTATGATTTGGGCGAAGTGGAGACACTCGCCTGGAACGGTGACGTGACGCTGCACTTCAGCGAGGATGATGCCGTTGGTGCGGGTGTGTACAATTACATCCGCGACCGCAAGGGCGACCTCACGCTGAATGCGCAGGCTGGCGACGTAGCGGGATGGTATTGTGATGTCAAGGCTGGCGACACACGCGCGGGTGCTGTCGTGAAATATGGCAGTGGCATCTGGGTGGGTGGAAGCGGCGATGACTACAAAGCGCCGGTCAAAGGGCCTGATGAGCTGTCGAACGGTTGTGCCCTGGGGCTCGTTGCCGTTTGGGGCAGCAGCATCGGCTATATCAAGCCCGCCAGTTTCCCTGCAGGACGCTATACACTGACGATTCCCGTCTGCAACACGGCGAGCGAAAACAGCTTGGCTGCAAACAGGATCGGTTTTGTGGAGGACAACGGAATCACGCATTATGCCTCCACCAGGTCCTACGTCAAGGGGCAATGGACCACGGAGAGGGTGGAGCTGACCTTCGAGCACGACGTACGGGGCTATCTCTCGTTGGGCTATCTCTCGCAGAGCAACGGCAATGCCAATGTGGAGCACTTGTTCATCGACCGCATCGACATCTCTGGCTACACTTTTGCCGAGCATCTCGACCGCTTCAGGCAATATGCCTCCGACGAAATAGACGACTATGTCAGCAAGGCTGCTGATGCCAGTGCGGACTTCGAAACGGCCATCGCCGCGGCACGGACCACCATCGCCGCGGCTGATGACGTAGCGACCATCGGTCGCTGTCTGGTGGATGTGCGCAATGCCTACGCTGCCAACAAGTACCAAGTAAGCGACTGGCAAGACGTGGATCTGGGAGAGGTCAATCTGGAGAACGATCAGGTGCAGCGTTTCCTCGCGGCGGCCGACTACAGCCTGCCAGGGGCTTCAAGTGTCATCACCAGTTACGCTACGGGCATCTTCGACAGGCCGCGTCCCGTGGAAATCTGTATTCCTGAGCGCTACGGCGCACACGCGGGCATGACGCTGACGGTGAGCGATGCAGAGGACTACGATGGTGCGGCTGAACATACGCAGACGCTGAACGTGGCACCATCGCTGACGATATACCAGCTCTACAACACTGCTCCGGGCATTACCTATTACTACAAGGTGGAGGCCGACGGCGAGGTGCTGACGAAGGGGAAGTTCGTGACCACGGGAAGGGTGCGCATGATTGCTACGCAGACGGGTAGCAATATCCGTGACCTGGGCGGCCGTACGACCATTGACGGCAGGCACGTGCGCTACGGGCGTCTGTTCCGGGGCGGTGAGTTGCATGCCGGATTTCAGACGACGATGAGCAGTGCTGATCTTGCTGAGTTGGCACGTCTGGGCATCGAGGCGGAACTGGACTTGCGCGGCAGCAGCGACATCAATGGTTCGGTTCCTTCCAGATCGGCCATAGCTGGTGCCGACTACAAATTCCTTGATCTGGGCGTGAGCAGCGTGAAATTGTGCACAGAGGCAGCGAACCGCACGAAGGTACGCGACGGCATCCAGTTTGTGGCTAATGCGCTGAGGGCTGGCAAGCACGTCTATTTCCACTGCATCTGGGGTGCCGACCGCACTGGCGCCTTCGGCCTTTTCCTGGGCGCTATCCTCGGCTTCAGCCTTGACGACCTCTACAAGGACTTCGAACTGACCAGCTTTTCCAAGGCTGGCATTAGGCCGATGAACGGCGATGCAAAACCGCTGACGGACAAGGTGGACTATTGCCAGCAGAACTACGAGGGCGACACGGTGCAGGATCGCATCGTAGCTTTCCTGAAGGATTGTGGCGTGACGGACGATGATATTCAGGTCATCCGCGACTATATGCTCGAAGGCTCACCGTTGATCCCGGACGCTATCGGGGAGATTGAACAGCAGGACAACCGCCAGAACATGAGACAGCAGCCCGTTTACGACCTGATGGGCCGCAGGTGGCAGGGCAGAATGCGGCGTGGACTCTACATCGCTGGCGGACGAAAGGTCGTCGTGTTCTAATTTGTTGTCTCAATAACGGCGCTGAGGCGCATCGTTCGCCGCCAAGTGTAGTAGCCGTAGATGGCCATGGCGGTATATACGGCATAGAGGAGGCTGCGGCCATAGACGCCCTTGTAGATATAAAGGCCTGAGCTGACGGCATCGACAACGAGCCACACCCACCACTGCTCGATGTACTTTCGCGAGAGCATCCACATGGCGATGACGGAGAGGGAGGTGGTGAAGGCGTCGACGTAGGGCACACGGCTGTCGGTACATTCGTGCAGGAAGGCAGCGATGGCGATGAAGAGGATGACGAACACGAGTGACAGCCGCGTGTACATCTCGCGCGGCGTGTGGCTGATCTCCACCTGCCCGCCCTGCTCGGTCTTGCCGCGCAGCCAGATGACGAGGCCGTAGAGGCCAGCCAGGAAATAGTACACTTCCATGCCACAGTCGGCATAGATGCCGGCCTGATAGAGCACTACGATGTAGATGGCAGGCATCACGCAGCCCACCACCCACATCCATGGCGATGTGCGAAATTCAAGCCAGAGGTACAGGAATCCGAGGATCGTGCCAATGATGTCTAATACGCTCATTTTAGTTCCCTTTGTTTATTTACAGGGTAACGCGAAAGGCCAACATGTTAATTAGCCTGTTAACTTGTTAACGAGCTTGGCGCTTGTCAGAATCTCAGCGTCACGCTGCCCATGGCTGTGAAGCCGGCGGCGGGGATGAAGCCAATCTGATAGTAGCGGTTATCGGCAGGGTGGCCGTAGCTGTCGCAGATGGCGGAGTAAACCCATCCGCTGGCGGCGTAGTGACGGTTGAAGAGGTTCGAGAGCGAGAGGCCGAAGACCATTTCGCGCAGGCCCAGCAGTCGTTGGCTGTCGCGCCCGATATTGAGGGCGTTGAGGGTGTACTGCAGATTGAGGTTTGAGGTGGTGAAGGCAGGCAGCGAGCGATCCTTGTCGGCGCTGTTGTCGAGGAACTGTCGCGAGACGTAGTTGGTGTGCCAGGTTGCCTTGAAGCCTTTGGCATGAAAATCGATGAAACCGTTCAAAATCGCGCTCGGCGAGAATGCCAAGGTGGAGTGGTCGTAGTGGATTGTGCGCGTGCCGAGGTCCCAGTCCTCAACCACTTCGTCGAAGTCGAGAATGCGGTTTTGCGAGAGCGCTGCGTTGCCTTCGAGCGAGAGCCAGCGTGTGATGTCCCATCCTGCTGACAGTTCGGCTCCGAGGCGGTAGCTGCTGCGGATGTTGGTGGTCAGTTTTTCACCTATGTCGCTCTCCATGCCTGTCTGCACGAACTGGTTGGTGTAGTACATGTAATATAGGTTTGCGCCTGCGCGGAAGCGTGGGCCGGCGTAGTTGTAGCCCAGTTCGTAGTCGAACACCCACTCGGCCTCGGGCGCGGGGTAAGAGCCGTTGTCGGTGAAGTTGTTGCGCTCGGGCTCGCGGTGGGCGATGGCTTCTGAGAAATAGAAGTTGTGGCCGTCGCGGTGCCAGCTGATGCCGGCCTTGGGATTGAAGAAGTGGTAGTGGCGGTCGATGTCGAGGCGCTGGTTGTAGAAGCGGCTGTCCTCTTCGTAGAACTTATCGTTGATGCCGTCGGTGCGATAGCCTACGTGGCGATATTGGACGTCGCCGAAGACTGTCCACTCGGGATCTACGCGGTAAGACGCCTTGAGGAATATGCTGTGGTCGTCCTTCGTGGCGTCGGAGTCGTAGTAGGTGTATCGGCCGTTGCTCAGCAGCTTTGCCGCGAGCTCGGGGTTGGAGGCGTAAGTGAGGTGGCCGAAGTGGTTGCCCGTGAAGCGCTGTAGCGAGAGTCCGGTGATGATGTCCCAGTTGTCGTCGGTGTAGTTGGCATTGGCCACGAGGCCGTAGGTGTGCTGCTCCAGTCCCTTCTGCCGCACGAAGTCGGCCTTCTTGAGCGTGCTGCCGTCGGCCGTGGTGAAGTTCTCGAGCCCGAACTTCTTCAGCTTGTTCTGCGGACGGAACTCCTCGTAGTAGCCGTAGCCGTAGGTGTAGTGCAGCGTGGCGGCAGCTTTCCAGTGGCTGTTGATGTCCCAAGCGGCCGAGAGCAGGTTGTGGTCCTGGTTGAAGTTGTCGGTGGTGCGGGGCCAGAGGCTGCCGTCGGCCATGCGGTAGCGCTCGGTGCGGTAGTTGCCCGCGGCGTCGCTGGCGAAGGTGCCTTCGGCGTTGTAGGTGAGAGCTTCGTAGAGCGAGTTGAAGCGCCCGAGGCCGCGGTCGTACATATCTTCGTACGTGCGTATGCCTGTCTCGGCGCCGTAGGTGCCGTGCATGAGGCTGAGGTCGTTGTCGCCGGCGGTTACGCCGTTCCAAGCCTGGCCGGTATGTTCGTAGTTGCCGATATTCTTGTATCTGACGACCAGATTATCCGATGCTTTCCACGTCAGGCCTCCGTAGAACGAGCCTGAGCGGCCGTTGGTGCCGTGGACGAAGCCGTCGGTCTGCGTCTGGTGCCAGGCGCCGTCGATTACGAGGCGGTTCCACAGCAGGCCCGTGGAGAGCGAGCCGCCGTAGTTCATGGTGTTGTACGAGCCGTAGGAGAACGACGCTTCGCCGCCGGGCGTCAGGCGCGGCGTGGCCGTCTGCAGCGCTATGGTGCCGCCGAAGGCGCCGTCGCCGTTGGTCGATGAGCCCACGCCGCGCTGCACCTGCACGCTGCCGAGCAGCGAGGCGTAGGAGTTCATATTGGCCCAGAACACGCACTGGTCCTCGGGCGAGTTAAGCGCCACGCCGTCGATCGTCACGTTGATGCGCGAGTCGCCGGCGCCGCGGATGCGCATATAAGTGGTGCCCGTGCCGAGGCCGTTCTCGCCCCAGGCAATGATGCCGGGCGTGCGAGCCAGCAGGAAAGGCAGCTCGCGGCCGGTGGTGGAGTGCTGCTGCAACTCTTGCCGCGTGATGTTGGCTACGGCGAAGGGCGCGTTTTTCTGCACGCGCACGGCGTTGACGACAATCTCCTGCATCCGTTCCAGGCGCAGCGAGTCGGTGTCGGCGTCCTGTGCAAAGGCATTGGTCATTGGGCTCATAAGGCCTATGAGCCCTACGATGCTCGTCTTGATGTTTCTGTTCATGATGGTGGTTTCCTTTATCATTTTGGGTTAAACAATAAAGGGGCTTGGACTTGTTAGCACGTTGACACGTTAACAGATTAACACATTAACAGATTAACACATTAACAGATTAACAGATTAACTGATTAACAAATTAACGGGTTGACATGCTAAAAGATTAGCTCGCGAGGAGCCAACCTTCCCTTATCATCCCTACGTCGGCATTGTCCGCATCAGGTGAGGAGGGTTTGATCTCAGCCCGCCACTTGGCGGACACCCCTTGATAATTCGGGCGCAAAGGTACGGATAATAATGAAAAGTGGAAAGTGAAAAGCGAAAAATTTAATGAAAAAGGAACGCGAAGACGAAAAAATAAGGGGATAATATACAATTTGACCCTAGTCGGCCTGTCGCTCGA
>CAMOTK010000060.1 GCA_946625715.1 uncultured Prevotella sp.
CATCGTCGCTGACCACCAAGAGGCGTTGCTGGTCGATGTTCTCCTTGTTGAGCCAGTAGCGCACGGCATTGCCGCTGAGGTTCATATACGTCGACGGCTTCAGCAGAAAGACTTTACGCCCCTTGAGCGTGGTCTCTCCGATGAAGCCGTAGCGTTTGTCTTCAAAAACGATATTGGATGCTTTCGCAAAAGCATCCAATACCATGAAACCTGTATTGTGGCGGGTCAACTCGTACTCGGGGCCGATGTTGCCCAAACCAACAATGAGATATTTGTCCATTCTTTAAGGCTGTTTGCTTTTAGCAGTTAGCATCTGGCTTACTGAGCAGCCTCGCCATCAGCAGCGGCAGCAGCAGAGCGAGAAGCACGTGTAGCCTTCACTGAGCAAACGATAACCTCGGGCGATGTGGCAATCTGCAGACCGTCGAAGCTGAGCTGACCAACCTTGATGGCCTTGCCAAGCTGAAGCTCGGTAACGTCGATGTTGAGCACCTCGGGAATCTGCTTGTAAGGAGCGGTGACGTTGATTTTGCGAATCGACAGGTTCAGCTTACCACCGTCGCGAACACCCTGAGCCAGACCGTTGAGCTTCACGGGGATACCCACTGTGATGGCCTTGTCCTCGCTCACCTCGAAGAAGTCGGCGTGCAGCAGAGCGTCGGTCGTGGGGTGGAACTGCAGCTCCTTGATGATGGCCTTGTGAGCCTGACCCTCGATGTCGAGGTTGACCACAAAGACATGGGGCGTGTAGACAGCCTTGCGGAGCTCGGCTGCAGAAGCAGCAAACGAAAGAGCTACGGGCAGACCGTTCTCGTCCTTCTTCTCACCATAAAGATTGCAGGGTACCATTCCTTCCTTGCGGAGCAGCTTGGAAGCCTTCTTACCAACAGCCTCACGATTCTGGGCTTTTACGTTGATTTCTTTCATAATTGTGTTACTCTAAATTAAGTTGTTAATAATAATGTTACTTTGCTTAATTCGCCATCACACGGACTTGTTTTATCAATGTGCTTTCCGAAAAAGCGGTGCAAAGGTACGAATTATTTATGAATTATGAATTATGAATTACGAATTTTTTATAAAAAGAGCGCTTTTTTCTTGGGTAATAGAGGTTTTTTCCTTAAATTTGCAAACGAAATAACAACGTTGTAACAAAAAAACTAATTTTAGAGCGATCCATGATCAATAGAGAACTCATTCGCATAAAGATTGTTCAGTTAACCTACGCGTACTATCAAAACGGTAACAAGAACATCGACACAGCAGAGAAAGAGCTTTTCTTCAGTCTTTCGAAAGCGTATGATTTGTATAACTATTTGCTCTCGCTTATAGTGGCTGTCACCAAAGAAGCACGCAGAAGGTTGGAAATAGAGCAGACACGCGCACAGCGTGAGGGTACAGAGGCACCCTCGCAGAAGTTCGCGCTCAACAGGTTCGCATTGCAGTTGGAAGAAAACAAGCAGCTCTGCGAGTTTGTTGAGACGCAGAAAACCACTTGGGCCGATTCGCCCGAATTTGTCGGAAAACTCTTCACTCAGATTGCTAACTGCCAGGCCTACAAAGACTACATGGCTTCTGAAGATGACAGCTATGCTGCCGACCGCGAGCTCTGGCGCAAGCTCTATCGGATGTTTATCCAGGAAAACGACGACCTCGACCAGTTGCTCGAGGAACAGAGCCTCTACTGGAACGACGACAAAGAGGTGGTCGACACCTTTGTGCTGAAGACCATCAAGCGCTTTGAGGAAACCAACGGTCCGCGTCAGGAACTGCTGCCGGAGTACGACAGCGAGGAAGAGAAGGACTACGCCCGCAAGCTGTTTCGTGCCACCATTCTCAATGCCGACGAGTATCAGCGCTTCATGAGCGAGGCTTCGCGCAACTGGGACTTCTCACGATTGGCCTATATGGACGTGGTCATCATGCAGATTGCCATTGCCGAGATGCTCACCTTCCCCAGCATTCCGCTCAGCGTGACCATCAACGAGTTTGTTGAGCTGTCGAAGTTCTACTCCACGCCCCGCAGTGGCAGCTACATCAATGGTATGCTCGACGCTATTGCCCGTCATCTGGTGAAGACCGGACGACTGATGAAGCGTATGGAAGATAAAAACTGAAAACAATTATAACGTAATAACAGAATAAAGTAATTATGACACAGATTTTTCTTGCTGCACAGGCAGCACAAGGCGGAGGTGGCATGAGCATGATTATCATGTTGGTACTCATGTTTGCCATCATGTGGTTCTTTATGATTCGTCCGCAACAAAAGAAGCAAAAGGAGATTCAGCAGTTCCAAAACTCTTTGGCCGAAGGCTCGCAGGTCATCACCGGTGGTGGTATTTATGGTACCGTAAAACGTATCGACCTGGCCAAGAACACCGTCGACGTCGAGATTGCTCGCGGTGTGGTCATCACCGTCGACAAAGGCTACGTCTTCAAGGATACTGCCAACACTCCTCTCCAGAAATAAACACATCGGATTTTGAGTTTCAAGGTACACGATATCTTCCGCACAGTCAGTAATTTCCTGTTCAGTTCCGTGAACAGGGAATTCCTGATTTTTTTATTCTTCTTGTTTCTGTCAGGCATCTTCTGGTTGCAGATGACGCTCAACGAAACCTATGAGAAGGAGATTCTGGTGCCCTTGAAAATCGTCAATGTGCCACAAAATTCCGTACTCACTTCGTCTGAGGTCGATACCCTGCGTGTGACTCTTCGCGACAAAGGCATGGCGCTCTTGCCTTATCTTTTCAGCGGAAGCGTCAAGCCGGTCAGCGCCAATTTCAAGGCATATGTTCGTGGCAACGACTACGGCGTCATTTCTAATGGCGAACTGAAGTCAATGATTTCGCAGGATTTGGCGGCGTCGACGAAAATTATGAGCGTGAAGCCTGAACGACTGGAGTTCTTCTTTAACAACGGCGTCAGCAAGCGCGTGCCAATCAGGTGGAGTGGGCGTGTCATTCCCGAGCATCTCTACTTCATTTCCGGTGTGGAATATGCGCCAGACAGTGTCACCGTCTATGCGCCGAAAGACAAGCTCGATAGCATTGTCGTGGCGTATACCGAGACGCTCAACTATGCCAACTTCCGCGATACGCTCAGCATCGACTGCGGTTTCCGCAAGATTGAAGGCGTCAAGTTCCAGCCGGAGCGTCTCAAAGTGACGTTCTTCACCGACGTGCTTTCCGAGGTGGGCTTCGATGGCGTGCCCATTCAGGGCATCAATCTGCCTGAGGGCAAGACCCTTCGTCTGTTCCCTGCCAAGGTGCGAGTCAATTTCGTGACGGGTGTCAACGTGTATCGTCAGCTGAAACCCACCGATTTTGTTGTCGTGGCCGATTACAACGAACTGCTCAGCAATCCGTCGGAGAAGTGTAATATCTATCTGCGCAAGGTGCCGCATGGCATTTCCCGTGCAACCCTTGCCGTGAAGCAAGTGGACTATCTGATAGAAGAGCAAGGGGCGACCACCAAAGAGCCCGATACCAAGAAGCCATGAAGATAGGAATAACAGGTGGTATCGGCAGTGGCAAAAGCTATGTGTGCAAGTTGCTGGCGGCGCGAGGCATCGTGGTCTACGATTGCGATGCTGCTGCCAAAAGGCTTATGCACGGCTCGGAGACACTGAGGAGCCGACTGACTGCTCTTATTGGTCCGGACACTTATGTCGACGGACGCCTCAACAAGGCTGTGGTGACACAGTTCCTCTTGGCTTCAGAGCGCAATGCGAAGGCCGTCGATGCCATCGTTCATCCGGCTGTGTTCCGCGATTTTGAGGAGAGCGGATTGCTGTGGATGGAGAGCGCTATCATGTTCGAGTCGGGAGCTGACCGCTTGGTCGACCGCGTGGTTGTGGTCACAGCCCCGGAAGAAGTGCGCATCGGGCGCATTATGCAGCGCGACGGCATCAGCCGCGAGAAAGCACTCGACTGGATACACAAACAGTGGTCGCAAGACGAAGTGCGGCGCAGGGCCGATTACGAAATCGTAAACGACGGGCAGACGCCCCTCGAACCCCAAATAGAACAATTGATTAAGAACTTAGAATAAGAATTATCATGCAACAAACTATTTTAGCTATTGCAGGCAAACCAGGCCTCTACAAACTGGTATCACGTGGAAACAACAATCTCATCGTCGAGATACTCGACCCGACGCATCGTCGTCTGCCCGCTTTTGCCACCGACCGTATCACGTCGTTGGCCGACATCGCCATGTTCACTGAAACAGACGATGTGCCCCTGATGGATGTGCTCGAAAGTCTGAAGACCTTGGAAGAGGGCAAAAAGGCTTCAATCGATGTGAAGAAAGCCAGCGGCGACCAGCTCCGCGAGTATTTCGCCAAGGTGCTGCCCGAGTTCGACCGTGAGCGTGTGCACAACAGCGACATCAAGAAACTCATCCAGTGGTACAACATCCTCATTGAGAACGGCATCACCGATTTCAAAGAAGAGATGGCTCCCACTGAGGGCGATAACGTCGACGATCGGAAGTAAGCTTAGAATCTTCCGCCACCGCCGAAGCCCCCGCCGAAGCCCCCGCCGCCAAATCCGCCTCCGCCACCGCGATTGCCGCGACCACCGCGATTGCCTCCTTCGGGACGACCCTCACGGAAGTCGCTTTCCACTTCTTGCTGGCGCTCGCGCATTTGGCGGCGGGCTTCTTTTGTGCCGAATAGGTTGAAGCGGTAGATGGCGTGCAACATTACGTAACTGTTGATGGCGTTGTATTCGTTATCGGTACGCGACATAGCGTTGATGGTGCGCGTCAGGTTCGACTGGCGGTTCAGAATGTCGTAGAACTGCAGTGTCACAGCAAGCGGCTTTCCCTTGAGGAAACTCTGGGAAATCTGCGCATTCCATAACAATTCGTTTGTATTCAGGTTGCTGTCGCTATAACCGCGGCGGCTGCTCATGTTCAGGTCGGTGGTCAGCTGCATGCCCCACGGCAGTTGTACGGTAGTGTTGAAACCGTAGGAGAAAGCCCACGTGTCGAGGTTCGATGACGGCTGCAGCTCGTTGCGGGCATGCCGGTAGGTCACGCCGCCGCTTACTTCGAATTCGAACCAGTCGTTGCGATAGCTACCGCCCAGTCGCTCGCCCAGGGTCAGTTCGTTGACGGCGTTCTTGCTCGTCACCTGATCCTTATAGAGGTAGCCCACGCTATGGGCGTAGTTCACCGACGTATTGGTATTGATGTTGAAGTAGCCCGTCGTGTCGATAGCAGTGTTCATCACAAAGCGTGCGCCGGCGTTCCATGCACCGCTGATGTTCACTGGTTTCGAGATGCGTCCACCCGTTTCGGGATTATACTCCACGCGGTTGGTCACGGCGTTGCTCGTGGTCGAGAAGTTGGCGTTGGCATAGACCATGCGCTTGTGCTTCTCGTAGTAGTTGTTGAATCGTAGGTTGAAGTTCTGCGTGTACGACGGCTTCAGACCGGGGTTACCCAGCGAGATGTTCAGCGGGTTGCTGTCGTCGCGAATGTCGAGCAGTTGGCTCATCGATGGCTGCGACGTGTTGCCGCGATACTCTATGCGCAGATTGCCGCGCCTGTTGATGCGCCAGCGGAAGTTGGCCGTTGGCGACCAGTTCACGACGTTGCGTGTGGTGTCGGTCTCCACGCCCTGATAGCGCTGCATGAAATGTGAGTGCTGTGGTACGACGCGCACGCCGACGTTGAAGTTGTAGGTCTTCTTGTTCAGTCGGAACATCACCTCGGCCGTGTGGATGTAGTTTTGGTACTGCGAGAAGCGGCTCAGGTCGTCGTCCAGATACTGGTCGAGCGAGAGGGGCAGCAGTGTGAGATAGTTGTTCCACTGGCGATACTCCTGGGCAACATTGCGCATGTCGATGTGGTAGTTGGGGTCGTCCCAGCCAATGGTGCTGCCTTCCTTCCACTGTCGCCAGAAGTCGTAGGTTGAGCGGTCGCTCTTCTGGAAACGGTACTGGAAGTCGTAGCTGAACTGCAGGAAGCCACCATCGAAGATGGGTTCGCTGTAGGTGGTGCGTATGGCGTAGTTCCAGTTTTTCGACGGGGTCAGGTTGTAGCGGTTGGTCTGGTAGACCGAGTCGCCGCCCAGTGAACTGAGCACCTGATAAAGCGTCAGGTCGCTTGTCGACATCGACTTCGAGTTGCCATCGTTGTAGTTGGCACTCAGTCGCAATGTGATGTTACGGCCGCGGGAGCCCAGACGGCGGTTCAACTGCAGCGAACCACCCAGACGTATCGTTCTGTTGTAGCTCAGCGATCCGCTGTTGCGGCTGTTGATGACCATGTCGTGGTGGTCGGCCAGCAACTGCTGCAGGTTGTTGCCTGCCAGAGGGTCGCTGACGTAGTTGTAGGGGTCGTCGTTGAACGATGCCGAAGAGCTGGTGCCCTTGCTGTCGTTGGAGTTCATGCCGAAGGTGGGGCGGAAGGAGATGTTCCACAGCGTATCGGGCGTCCACTCCAGGCGGGCTTGTCCGTTCCAACTGTTGGTGCGAGAATAGTTCTGGTTGATGGAGTTCGAGAATGAGCTTGCGGCCGACACGAAGTTCTCTGAAGCACGGCGCGACCAGGCGTCGGTGTTCGAGTGGTTCCAGCGCAGACTGCCGCTGGCCTTTAGCTTGTCCTTCTCCTCATAGTTGATGTTCACGCCCAGCATCTTCGTAGCCGTCTGTCCGTTGCGACCACCGCCGCCCCAGCGTCCGCCACTGAAGCCCATGTCGTTGACGTTGTTCATGCTGCCCATGCCCATGATGCGCAGCTTGCTGTTGAACTTGGCGACGTTCAGTTTCTCAGAGTAGCGTTTGCGCGTACCAACAGCCAGGTCGATGTTGCCGAAGGTGCCGCGGTTCATGCCGCGCTTGATGCCGAAGTCCAGCACCGTCTGCTCCTCGCCGTCGTCCACGCCCGATATTCGGCTCAGGTCGCTCTTCTCGTCGTAGGCTTTGATGCGCTCAATGATACTTGTCGGCAGGTTCTTGATGGCCGTCTTCGTGTCGCCGGTCATGAACTCCTTGCCGTCAACGAGAATCTTCTTCACTTCCTTGCCGTTGATTTTGATGTTGCCCTCGTTGTCGACTTCTGCGCCAGGCAGACGGCGCACCAGGTCCTCGACCACCGAGCCCTCTGGCGTCATATACGCGCCCGCATTATATATTAATGTGTCTTCCTTCGAGATAACCTTGGCCAACTGAGCCGTCACGGTGGCGCCCTTCAGCATGATGGCGTCGGGCTCAATGGTGATGGTTCCCAGGCTGACGTCCTTGCCGTTGGCCACGCGTATGCTGCGCGTATAGGTCTTATAGCCCACGAAAGTGACTTTCACGATGTAGTTGCCATCCTGCGGCGCCGTCATCGAGAATCGTCCTTCGGCATTGGTCAGTGCGTTGGCCACCATCGTACTGTCGGTTTTGAGCAGTGTAGCCGTAGCCTGAATGACGGCCTCTTTCGGTTCGCCTTCCACCACACGTGCCGAAATCTTTCTTTGGGCCGTTGCCGTCAGCGTCGTTAAGACGGCAACCATTACGAATAGCAATCTTTTCATCCTTCTAAAAGTCATTTTTGATAGTTTTTTGACGTAAGTCCAGACATAAAGTTTAATCAAAATGAAATAATAAAGAAAAAAGTTTTGCGTTAATATAAGGTATGCGCAGAGTATTCTTTATAATATATATAGGTATAGTGTGCCTCGTCCTCATGGGATGCGGCGCAGACAACGCTATGAAAAAAGGCGACCGCTTCTATGCCATTGGCGAATACTACGACGCTGCCACGCAGTATAAGAAAGCCTACACGCAGACGCCGGCGAAAGACCGCAAGACACGCGGCGAGCGGGCGCTGAAGATGGCCGACTGCTATCGGCGCATCAACCAGTCGCAGCGTGCCACAGCAGCCTACAACAATGCCGTGCGCTACAAGGCTGCCGACACCACGGCGCTGTTCTATCTGGCCCAGTTGCAGCTGAAGAACGGCAACTACAAAGAGGCCGAACGCCTGCTGGTCGGACTGATGGAAGAGACATCCTCGCCCCTGCTCCAGTCTAAGTTGGAGTCGGCCCGCACGGCGGCCGAATGGAAGAAGCGCGGTTCAAAGTACACCGTGAAGCGCGAAGACCTGTTCAACTCGCGGCGTTCCGAATACTCGCCCATGTTGGCGGGTGAGAATTTCGACCAGCTGTTCTTCACCAGTACGCGCAATCAGGCCCAGGGCGACGAGCTGAGCGGCATCACGGGCATGAAGGCGGCCGACATTTTCTTCTCGCAGAAAGACGAGCAGGGCAAGTGGGGCAAGCCACAGACCATCGACAGCGAACTGAACAGTGCTTTCGACGAGGGTGCCTGCTGCTTCTCGCCCGACGGCAAGACCATGTATCTGACGCAGTGCGTCACCGACCCCAGCTATCCGCGCTTTGCCCAAATTTGCACCTCGGCCCGTTCCGATGCTTCCTGGGGAAAGCCATCGGCGCTCACCATTGCCCACGACACGCTTTCCACCTTTGCCCATCCGGCTGTTTCGCCCGATGGGCAGTGGCTCTATTTCGTGAGCGATATGCCTGGCGGACAGGGTGGTTACGACATCTGGCGGGCACATCTCACGTCGGCTGGCGTAGGCATGATTGAGAATATGGGTGCTCCCATCAACACGGCGGGCAACGAGCTGTTTCCCACCGTTCGCCCCAACGGCGACCTCTACTTTTCCAGCGACGGCCATCCCGGACTGGGCGGTCTGGACATCTTCATCGTGAATAGTGAACAGCTGATAGTGAATGGTGGCGCAGCCAAGACGGCTATAGAGCACCCGGGCTATCCGCTGAACTCGCAGGGCGACGACTTCGGCATGACCTTCGAAGGCGTGCACAACCGCGGCTACTTCTCGTCGAACCGTGGCGACGCCCGCGGCTGGGACCACATCTACTCCTTCTCGAAGTCGGAAGTGGTGCAGACGGTGAAAGGCTGGGTCTACGAGCAAGACGGCTACGAACTGCCCGCCGCTCAGGTCTACATGGTGGGCAACGACGGCACCAACAAGAAACTCTCGGTGAAGGGCGACGGCTCGTTCACCGAGGTGATAGAGCCCAACGTCGACTACGTATTCCTGGGCACCTGCAAGGGTTTCCTCAACCACAAGGAAGAGCTGCGCGTAGACACCGTCAGCGAGACCACCGAGTATGTGCTGCAGTTCCCGCTGGCCAGCATCACCGCCCCCGTGCTGGTCGACAATATCTTCTACGACTTCGACAAAGCTACGCTGCGCCCCGAGTCTACCACGGCGCTCGACAAGCTCATAGTGCTGCTCAACGAGAATCCCAACGTCACCATCGAACTATCGGCCCACTGCGACTATCGTGGTCCGGCGGCCTACAACAAGGCGCTCTCGCAGCGGCGTGCTGAGTCGGTGGTCAACTACCTGACAGAGCACGGCATTGCTGCCGACCGCCTCTCGCCTGTGGGCTATGGTAAGGAGAAGCCCAAGACGGTGAAGAAGAAGCTGACCGAGACCTACCCGTGGCTGAAGGAAGGCGACGTGCTCACCGAAGAGTTCATCAAGGCCCTCGACGACGAGGAGAAGCAAGAGGTGTGCAACCAGCTGAACCGCCGCACGGAGTTCATCGTGCTGCGCACCACCTATGGCCTGTTTGAAACCAACAAAGAAAACGAAAAAGCGCAAGAAAAAGAAAACAATAACTAAAAACCGTCAACTTCAACGACCAGCTGCGCATAGACTTCCACACCCAGCGGCGCATGCGCTGCCGGATGGACTATATCGATGTTGAACCAGTGAAATAAGTAAAGCAGAAAAAGAGGGCCAACGCCCTCTTTTTCTGCTTTTTTTATTGTAAAAACACTTGAGTTATCGTACAACAATTTTCTTGCCATTGACAATGTAGATGCCCTTCTTGGCCTTTTCTACCTTCTGACCGCTCAGCGTGTAGATGGCCTTGGCGTTGGCGTCGACCAGCTTGACGAAGTTCAGGTCGGTGAGTTCGCCTGATTCGAAACCTTCGATGGAGATGCGCGAGAGTTCTACTCCGCCAGCCACTTCAAGGTAAGCGTGATAGGCCTTGATA
>CAMOTK010000061.1 GCA_946625715.1 uncultured Prevotella sp.
GCAGGTTGACGAGCACATGCCAGGGCGAGGCTTTAAGATATTTATTCATAGTCATTTACGTTTATTCCGAATGTCGTCGTAGTCCCAACGGTCGTTGAGCAGGCGCCGACCACACGCATAGTCGTCGCTGAGCACGTCGCGCTTGGCATTGTAATAGGGCTGCTTGGTCAGCCCGCCCAGATGGAAGAGCAGCTGGCAGACGTTGTCGGTCATAAGCGGCCGGTCCTTGGCCTGCTGCAAGCGTGCCATCACGTCGGGATGCAGCTCGCGATACTTGTCGGAGCACCACACCACGAGGGGCACGCCATACTGGTGGCTGAGCATCTCGGGCAGGTTGTCGGCCAGCGAGCGTCCGATGTTGTCGCGATAGTCGTAGACTTCTTCGCCGTGGTCGCTCAAGTAGACCACCACGGTGGGCTCGTCTTTGTAGAGTTCGGCAATCTGACTGACGACGTAGTCGTTGTAGAGCGTGGCGTTGTCGTAGCGTGCTATCTCCAGCCGCTTGCGGTCGGTCATCCACGGTTCCTTTCGCCACCCGATGCTGTCGGCCGTGAAGCGGGCGAAGCGCGTGTCGCGGTTGGGATAGCGCAGTTCAAACTGGTTGTGCTGCCCCATGAGGTGGAAGATGGCCAGCCTGCTGACGTTCTTCGGATGGCGCTTCTTCGCATAGTCGTCGACGAGCTGTCCGTCGAACTCGAAGCCCTGGTCGTTGGTCTCGTCGTAGCAGGCCTTGAGCACCTGCGGATGGTAGAGGTAGTTGTTGAGCGCAAAGGTCTGCGTAGAGGCAAAACTGTAGATGCGCTGGTTGTCGTACATCGTCACGTAGAAGCCTGCCTGCTTGAACACGGCCGTGAGCGGTGGTCGCTGCGACCAGCGCTGGCCACTGGCCATGCTGTTGGTGCTCACGATGTTGCGCACCACAAGGGTGGTGAGGTTGTATGGGGCCACGGCATCGGAGAAGACTACCAGCCGGCCTTCCTGCTGTTCCTGCTTCATAAACGGCGTGGTGTTCATGGGGTAGCCGTAGACGGAGGCATGCTGGCGGATGTAGCTCTCGCCGATGACGAAGACGACATTGACCGGGCCCTTGTCGCTCTTGATGGTCTGCTTGGCCACATCGAGCGTCTGCGCAATGGCGATGTCCATCTCGTCTTTAGCCAAGTGGGTGTCGAAGAAAGCAATGACCACGCGCGTCATGGCATCGCTGGGGTAGCGCATGTGGCGGTTCCAGGCCGACACCTCGTCGATGCTCTTGCACTGGAACAGCTTCACGTAGCACTCGCTGCCGATGAGTCCGATGAGGAGGAAGAGCATGGCTACGATGCGCAACACGCGGTAGGGCTTGGGCCGCTGCAACCGCTCGGCCACTCGCAGCCGCCGCCGTTCGGCCCATACGGCCAGCACGATGAAGGCTATGCCCGCCACGAGCGTCGCCCAGAAGGCGGGCTTCAGCATCACGATGCCGAAGAACTCCTGCGTCTCCTGCGGATTGGTCTCGACGAGCAGGGCCAGCGTGCCCGGCGAGATGGCCAGACCATAGCAGCTCTCGAGCATGGCCTCGATGAAATAGAGGGTGAAGCAGACCACGTAGAAGAAGCCTTTCAGCAGCTTGCTCTTCGTGAGGTGCACCACCGATGCCACGATGTAGGCATGGAGGAAGATGATGAACCAACGGTAGAACGGGTTTTGCAACAGCGACGACCAGCCCACGAGCACGATGTAGGCCAGCAGCAGCGGCCATTGGTTGACGACGGGCTGCATCAGCGCAGCGCTTATTCTCTTAAGGAAATCAGTCTTTAGCTTCATCGGTGAACACTTTAAACGGGTTGGACTCGTCCCAGAGGCGATAGGTCTGGTCGTTCTTGAACATGGTGAGACAGTACTTCAGCCGACAGCGCCACTGCTCGGCCTTGAAGGCCTGCTCGTTGCGGGCCGGAGCGTCGTAGGGCTCGCCACGCTGCATGAACGTCTTCAGGAAGGCGCGGGGCGTGAGGCGCCACTTGCGCAGGAACATCAGCATGCCGTCGTTCTTGCGGGCTCGGCCGGTGCTGCGGGCTTCAAAGTGGTAGACGCGACTGGCGCTGACGCCTTTGAAAATGCGCACGCCGGCCATGTAGAGCTTGGCCGTGAAGTCGGGGTCGGAGCCCAGGCCGGGCGTGAACTCCACGCTATAGCCGCCCACGAGGTCCCACAGGTCGCGGTGCACAATGTTGGGCGGCCACGTGGCGCCCTTCCAGTCGGGGTGCGGCAGGGTGTTGTACTCCTTCAAGAGGCGGGCCTCGTCGAACGTCTCGACCGTTTCGCCGTAGTTGGCGGGCGCAATGACGGCCTTCGAGAAGAACGGCCGGGGCTGCAGGAGCGTCGACGAGAGGAAGAAGCGGTTGTGGCCTATGCGCTGTATCTCGTCCCACAGGTGCTTGTCCCACTCGGGACAGACGTACATGTCGTCGTTCAGAAACAGCACATAGTCGGTGGTGACCAGCGGGCGCAGCCCGTTGAGTGCCCAGCTGACACCCACGTTCTTCGGCGTGTGGCGATAGGCATAGCCGCTCTGTCGCACCCATTCGAGGGTGCCGTCTGAGCCGTCGTTCACGTGGATGAGTATCTCGTGGCGGAAGGTCGAGTTCTGCTCGATGCTCCTGATGCATAGCTTCAGAAACGCCAGGTTGTTCCACGTAGGAATGAGTACGGAGAACAATGGCCGTTCGCGCGTGGCCTCTTTCTGTTCTGTCATAAGTAAGCGCTTTATTTTTTGCCGTGCAAAGTTACGAAGAAAATATGTTTCCTACAAATAATAAACCAATTAACAAATACAGTACAGCGTATTAACATTGTTAAAACGCTGAATTAACATTGTTAAAACGCTGAATTAACACTGTTAAAACGCTGTACTGTATTTAGCGATTGGCCAAATCGTCGTAGAGTGTTTGCAGAATCACTTTTCCCACGTGCTCGCGCCGCTGGTCGGCCCCGAAGAGGGCTCGGTCGGCCACATTGTCGAAGACGGTGTAGCCCGTGGAGTCGCGCAGGTTGAAGCCGTTGTTGAACGTGTTGAACGCGAAGGGATAGCGGTAGGTGTCGGCCGTCACGTCGCGACTGAAGAGGAAGTCGTCGTGGGGCAGTCCCAACTGGCCGAGAATGGTGGCGGCAATGTCGGTCTGACTGCAGTAGGTGTCGATGCGGCGCGGGGCATTGGCGGCGCCGCCGGTGATGAGGAAGGGGATGAAGGGGAAGTCGGGCGAGGCTATCTCCTTGTGGTTGAAGCCGTGGTCGGCGGTGATGACCACAAGCAGATGGTCCCAGGCGGGCGACTTGCGCAGCTTCTCGATAAACGTGCCGATGGCCTCGTCGGTATAGGCAAAGGAGTTGAGCTTCTTGTCGGCCAGACGGTGGTAGGGCACGTCGAAGGGTGTGTGCGAACTGATGGTGAGGAAGGTGGTGTACCACGGCTGCTTGCTCTGGCTGCGCCGCTGGATGTCGTCGTAGAGCCAGGCGGCCGCCTCGTGGTCGGGCACGCCCCACTTGGTGGTGCGCTTTTCCGAAGGGAAGTCGGCCTCGCTCACCAGTCGGTCGTGGCCGCTGGCCAGCAGATATTCCGACATGCCGAAGAACGAGATGTCGCCCGTGTAGAGGGCCTGCGTGTCGTAGCCGTTCTCGCGCAGCGTCTTGGCCAGTCCGGGCAGGGTGTTCACCTTGTGGGTATAGCGCATGATGCTCGTGGTGGGCTGGCCCAGATAGCCGCTCACCACCGAGACGATGCCGCGGTCGGTGCGGAAGCTGCTACAGTAGCAGTTGGTGAAGGCGATGCTCTCGTCTACGAGGCGGCTCATGTGGGGCGCCACATCGTCCATGCCGCCCAGACTCTTGATGAACAGCGAGCCGAAGCCTTCCATCACGACCACCAGCACGTTGGGCCGGCGCTCGTGGATGAGCGTGTCGACGGTCTCGCCGCTGGTGGGGAAGAGGCCGGCATAGTCGCGGGCCCGCTCTTCTTCGCTGAAGTAGTTGAACTCCTTGTCGAAGGCGTCGCGCTTGCCCAGCGAGTAGATGAGGTTGAACATCGGGTTCAGCGCCGAATGGTTCAGATAGGTGGTCTTCGAGAAGAAGGCGCGCGACGGGGTGTTGGGCCAGATGCGGGTGCCGCGGGCTGCAGCAAAGAGCAGGCCGCCCATGAGCAGCATGGCCAGCGACGACCAGTACCAGCGCGAAGGCTTTTCGGCCGACTCGTGGCGGAAGGGCCACATGAGCAGCCAGTAGTAGACCGCCGAGAGCAGGGCCACGATGAGCACGCGCAACAGCACATAGCCCACCGACACGCTGGCAAAGGCGTTCTTCGGGTCGTCGATGTACATGAAGACGGTGGCGTCGAGCTTGAACTCCCAGAACTCATAGAGCGCGGCGTCGGCCGTGGTGATGAGGGCCAGGGCCACGGCCACGACGAGGTTGTAGACGCGCACCACGGGCTTCACCTTCAGGCGGCTCCACAACAGCGAGGCCCACACCAGCAGCAGGGGCAGAAACGCAAGATAGGCGGCCGAGGCCAGGTCGAGCGCAAAGCCGTGGTAGTAGATGTCGACAAGGTCGTGAAGACTGCAGGCCGACGTGCCGTGGTTCCAGTTGTAGAGCAGGAACAGGGGTTTCTGGATGAAAAGAAACAGAGCCAGACAGATGAGGAAATAGACAACGACGGTGCGTATTCTTTGTTTGAGCATAGCGTTATAATGGTAGTTTTGTCAATGAAACGATGCGCCGACAGAGCGCGTCGGGCGCAAACTGCAGGCAGCGGAAGTCGCCGCGCCGACAGCTGTCGCTGCCGGCAATGGTGCAGGGCTGACAGTCGCAGCCCATCAGCATGGCGTGGGCCTGCTGTTGGCCCCACCCCATGAAGCCGCACTGGGGCGTGGTGCTGCCCCAGACGGAGACGACGGGGGTGCCCACGAGCGAGGCTAAGTGCATGTTGGCCGAGTCCATGGTGACCATCACCCTGACGCGGGCCATCAGGCGGATTTCGTCGTCGAGACTGTAGCGGCCGGCCACCGACAGGGTGTTCGGGTAGCGGCCTTGCCACGCTTCCATCTGCTCGCGCTCGTGCTTGCCGCCCGAGAAGAGCAGCACGCGGAAACGACCGTCGGCCGACAACTGGGCCACCACCTGCTCCATCAGCTGCAGCGGATAGGTCTTGTTCTGGTAGCGGGCAAACGGGGCAATGCCGATGGCCACTTTCTCGGCGTCGGGCAGCACGGCGGTGAAGTCGGGCTGGGCCGTATCGTGTTCTAAAACAGTGGTGAACGTGGGCTCTACCGCGAAGCCTAAGCGGCGGAACACCTCGAAGTAGCGGGTGGTATAGGCCTTGTGCTGGGCGCCGCTGCCCCTCTCGCGGAGCAGCGTCAGACGGGCTTTGCGCCCTTTGTCGAGCATGGCCACGCGGCGGCCGCGCAGCCGGAAGTAGGCATCGACAAGCCACGAGCGCAGCACGTTGTGCAGGTCGGCTACGAGGCCGATATCTTCTTTCGAGAGTAAGCGTAGGAGACGGACGAGGCCTTTCAGTCCTTTGATGTCGGCCTTGGCCACGGCGATGAGCGTCACGTTGGCCGGTTTGCCGATAAACAGACGGGCAAAGGGCTGCAGGGTGAGCACCTTGACGGGCTGCTCGGGGTGCTGCATGGCCAACGAGTAGATGGCGGGAATGGTCATGGCCACGTCGCCCAATGCCGAGAGGCGCACGACCAGAAGGCTTTTTGGCTGCGACGATTGTTTCATGGGGCCATCAGTTTTTGGTAGACGTGCAGAAGATTGCGCCCTAAAGCCTCATCGCTGAAGCGCTCCACGTAGGCCCGTCCGGCAGCAATCATCTGCTGGCGGCGCGGTTCGTCGGCGAGCAGCTCTCTGACGGTGCTTACGAAACCGGCCTCATCGTCGGGCGCAAGATAGACGGCATCTGGGCCGCCGGCTTCTTCCAGACAGGAGCCTGTGGCCGCCACAACGGGCACGCCCGAGGCCAGGGCCTCGACAATGGGGATGCCGAAACCTTCGAACAGCGACATGTAGCCCAGCAGGAAAGCACTCTGATAGATGGCTGGCAGGTCGGCGTTCGACACCTTATTTAATATATGCACGCGCGAGGAGACGCCCAGTTGGGCGGCCAGCGTCGCGAGCTTGTCCTGATAGGGTGTGCGTCGCCCGACAAGCACCACGTGCATGTCGGTCAGCGACGACAGGGCACGCACCAGCACTTCCTGGTTCTTGCGCCGCTCGATGGTGCCCACGCAGAGCAGGTAGCGCTCGGGCAACTGGTAGCGCTGGCGCACTTGTTGCAGCTGTTCGGCCGTGCAGGGGGCGTTGAACGCGGCGTCGTAGCTCTGATAGACCACGTCGATTTGGTCTGGATGGCAGCCGTAGTAGGCCACCAGGTCGCGCTTGGTCATGTCGCTGACGGCCACAATGCGGTCGGCCACACGGCAGGCGTAGCGCGTCTTCCACAGGAGGATGCGCCGCTGGATGGCTGAATAGAGTTCGGGATGGTGCAGGAAGATGAGGTCGTGGATGGTGACCACGGTCTTGCAACCGCTGCGGGTGATGAAGAACGGCAGCTCGTTGCTCAGGCCGTGGAAGAGGTCGACGCCGTGCTGGCGGATGGTTTTCCACTGCAGGAAGTTGCGCCAAAGCTCGTAGAAAAGGCCTTTCTTCAGCGGCAACGGTGAACTGACGAGGCGCGCTCGTGGCGTAAGGGCCGACAGGGCGGCCTCATTGCGGCGGTCGGGCACAAAGAGGAGCAACTCGTCGGCAGGTCTGAGCCCTGCCAACGAGTTGATGCAACGACGGCTATAATTGCCTATACCCGTCAGGTTCAGCACAGCTTTCTTTCCGTCGAACCCGAGCGTCATGTTCTTGGTTTACTTGCCTAACTTCTTGAAATAGCTTTCCACGCCCTCAATGTCCTTGCGGTTGTCTACCGAGAGCGACTTGCAGTGGCAGTTGTAGTAGTAGATGGGCACATTGTTCTCGATGAAGCGGAACGAGTCGTTCTCTTCAATCTTCTCAATAGGACCGCGCGGCGTGTTGTGGTAGAAGTCGAGGGCCTTGCGGTTGAAGGCGCCCACGCCCACAAACTTGTGGTACACATAGTCCATGTTGCCCTTGGGATAAGGGATGGGACTGCGCGAGATGAAGAGGCAGCGGTCGTGCTGGTCGGTCACAATCTTCAGGTTGGTGGCGTCGACCACCTCGACGGGATTGGTGAAGTCGGTCATGAGGTTCGACACATACAGCTCGCCCTCGCCAATCGCTGCCGGAATGCACTGCACGATGCTCTCCTTCGTGAGCAGCGGCTCGTCGCCGTTGACCATCACATACAGGTCGGCCTCGACCTTGGTCGACACCTCGTAGAGGCGCTCGGTGGCAGTGTCGTGGTCGCTGCGCGTCATGATGACCTTGGCGCCGAACGACTCGGCCTTCTGCTGTATCTTTTCGCTGTCGGTGGCAACGTAGACTTCAGAGAACTGCTCTACCTCCTTGCAGTGCTCCCACACCCACTGTATCATGGGTTTTCCACAAATGAGCGCAAGGGGTTTCTCGAAAAAGCGCGACGACTCTGCGCGCGCAGGAATGACACAAATAATGTTCATAATGAATTTTTTTAAAAAAAATAACAATGATAATGTTGATAATAGCGTTATTCGTTGACGTTTCCGTTTCTGTCGAAGAGCCAGCGCTTGTGCGACCAGAGCCAGTAGCGCGGGTCGCGGCGGATGGTCTCTTCAAGCATCTGCATATACATACGGGTGTAGGGATTGGGCTCCTTGTCGTTGGCATCGGGCACAATCTCGCGGTAGCTCATCACGTAGTAGCCGCGGCGCGGTTTCTGCACGTCGAGGTAGATGAAGTGGGCATTGATGCGCACGCCCACGGCCTCGCCGCCTGCCGGATAGGCCGTGTCCTGTCCGAGGAACGTGGTCCAGTGGTTCAGGTTCACGTCGTTGGGCCGCTGGTCGGAGAGGAAGGCCACGTTCACCTGCCGCCCTTCCTTGGGGAAGGACATCAGCGTGCGGATGGTCTGCTTCTGCGTGATTTTGATGGTGGGATAGTGATTGCGCATCTTCATGATGACGGCATTGCCCACCGGGCTCTTTGCCGGCCGGTAGATTTCGCCCGTCTCCTTCGGACGCTTGTAGTAGTAGCACATCTCACGGGCATACTCGAAGTTGCCATAGTGCGACATGAACATAATGAACGAGCGCCCGTCCTCGGCCAGCTTCTCTACCACTTCAGGGTTGGCAATGAGCACGTGCTTGCGCATGGTCTCGTTGCTCACGTGGAGCAGTTTGATGGTCTCCACAATGAGGTCGCACATGTGGCGATAGTAGGCGTTGCGAATGTCCTCGCGCTCGGCATCGCTCTTCTCGGGGAACGAGCGCTTGAGGTTGAGGTCGATGACGCGGCGACGATACTTCAGCACATAGCGCACGATGAGGTAGAGGAAGTCGCTGATGACGTAAAGGGCACGGAACGGCAGCAGGGCTATCAGCGTGAGCACCCCGATGAGCAGGTTGGCAATAATCTTATCCTTCGTTTTCATAAGCAATCATATTGACGACAGAGGCGGTGGCGCCTACGTTACGACGGGCAAAGTCCAGGGCCTGCTGTCGGATGGTTTCATATTTCTCGTTGTTGTTTCTCAATTCGGTGAGCCAGCTATCCAGCTCGTCGGCGGTCGACACCTTGCAGCCAATGCCGGCCTGCATCACGCGACCGGCCATGGACACGCGCTCGGTGCAGGGACCGAAACTGACGGGCAGACCGTAGACGGTGGCTTCAATCAGACTGTGCAGATAGGGCGTAAAACCGCCACCCACGTAGGCCCATGTGCCAAAGCGGTAGAGGCGGGCCAGGGCGCCCACAAAGTCGATGATGAGCACTTGCGCCGCCTGGGCGTCGGCAGCCGACCGACATTCGGAATAGGCCACTGCCCTACCCTCTACGGCACGTTTCACCTGCGCAATGGCAGCAGCGGAAACCTCATGGGGCACAAACAGGCACTTCATGTCGGGATGGCGATTGGCCACGGTAGCGACCAGCTGCAGGTCAGCATCCATGTGGATACTGCCGGCCACGAACACCTGACGGCCACTGCAGAAGCCTTCGACAATGGCATCGTGATAGGGCGTCTGTGCCACACTGGCGGCGGCATCGAAGAGCGGGTCGCCCATGACGACCACCTTGCCTACGGCCACTTGCTCCAAACGGCGCTTCGACGGCTCGTCGAGCACCATCATGGTGCGATAGGCTTTCAGCGCCTCGCGGTAGAACAAACGGCCATACCAGCGCAACAGGGCTGAACGTTCGGTGATTTTGGCGGAAACAAGATAGGCGGGAATCTGCCGGCGATAGAGTGCCTGCAGGTAGTTGACCCAGTATTCGGACACGGCAAAGACGGCTTTCTTGGGCCGCACGGCATCCAGAAAGCGGCGCACGTTGCGGCGCGTGTCGATGGGCAGATAGAAAACATAATCGACAAACGAAGGCAGGCTTTTGCCTTCGCCTGTCAATGCTTCGACGCCTGTAGGCGAAAAGAACGTGAGCACAACGGTGCACGACGTGGTGGCCTTCAGCCGTTCGATAATGGGGCGTATGACGTTGTACTCGCCCAGTGAGGCGGCATGGAACCAGCAGACGTCGACTTTGCTGACACGGGTGGCCATGGTCTGCTCAATGTCGGCCAGCACATGCTGCTGCGCCACCGCCAGGCGGTGCACCTTCTTTTGCCGCCCCGTAAAGGCCGCAATGAGCGGACAGAGCCGCTGCGCAAGCGTCATGAACAAGTTATAGCCGCCGACAATCATACGTTACGTATTTTTGGTTTAGCCCAGCACCTCGATGGCACGACGCATGCGGGCGATGGTCTCTTCCTTGCCGAGGAAGGCCGAGATGTCGAACATGCCGGGGCCCTTGCCCTCGCCGACGAGCGTCAGTCGCCAGGCATTCATGATGTTGCCCAGCTTAT
>CAMOTK010000062.1 GCA_946625715.1 uncultured Prevotella sp.
TCAGCGTTGTTTTCTCGTATGTGGCTTATAGATAGTTGATGACAGAGGGGGGTGGCGGTAGGTTAAAATTGTTAAATTATTCGGTTGCTTTTGTGAAAATTGCAAAGAAAATAATTACTTTTGCGATGAAAAATCTAAGAATAAAATCATGCCGTCGAATGTGTTACAAGAGATAGCGCCGCTGAGCGAGCATGAGTTCATGTACGTGGCCGACCGCCATAAGCAGGAATTCGACTATCCCATTCACTGCCATGAAGTGATGGAACTGAACTTTGTGTCGGGTGGTGCCGGTGCACAGCGCATCGTTGGCGACTCTACCGAGGTCATCGGCGACCTTGACCTGGTGCTCATCACGAGTAGCAATCTGGAGCATGTGTGGGAACAGCACGAGTGTCGCAGTAAGGACATTCACGAAATCACCATCCAGTTTTTCCTGCCCTTCGAAGACGAACATTCGCCCTTCCAGACCAATCCCTATAAGACCATCTATCGCATGCTGCAGCGCGCCAAACGCGGACTGGCTTTCCCCTCAGAGGCTTCGCTGACGGTCTACCACCTGCTGAAGGACTTGACCCAGCAGGGCGAAAGTTTCCGTGCCGTGCAGGTGTTTTTCGAGATTCTGTATGAGCTGTCGCGTTTTGACGATGCCCGCGAGCTTTCCACGTCGTCGTTTGCCAAGGTCGAAGTGGGCAGCGAGTCGCGCCGTGTGCTGAAGGTGAAAGACTACATACGCCAGCACTATAAGGACGACGTGCGGCTCGACGAACTGGCTGCGCTGGTGGGTATGACGCCCACGGCCTTCAGCCGCTTCTTCCACGTGAGCACGGGCAAGTCGCTCAGCGAGTATATCGTCGACGTGCGCTTAGGCTTTGCCTCCCGTAGGTTGGTCGATACCACCGATTCTGTTTCAGAGATTTGCTATACCAGCGGTTTCAATACGCTGAGCAATTTCAACCGCCTGTTTCGTAAGCGCAAGGGCTGCAATCCTACGGAGTTTCGCGAGAAGTATCAAAAGACGAAAGTCGTCATATAGCATCTGTTATGGTGTGTGTGACGAAAAAGTGTTGGCCATTGACAAAATTGTGTCAGTGGCTTTCTTTTTTTTGCTCTACCTTTGTAGCGTCTAACGATAACGAAAAAACCTATAGTAACAATGAAGAACAGATTTCTAATAGCACTGATGGGCATCGCCCTGTGCGCCTGCTCGGGTAGTGAGGCCAATGCCGAGCCGGCTCTGGAAGTGACTAACGACAACACAGAGCTGACGGAGCTGGCACAGAAGGTTGCGCCGCAGCCCGTCAACCCCAATGCCACCGCTGAGACCAAACAGCTCTACACGAAGCTGCGCCGACTCTATGGGAAAAAGGCTCTGAGCGGTGTGGTGGCCAATGTCGACTGGAACATCCGCGAGGCCGAGAATGTGCATGAGTGGACTGGCAAATGGCCGGTCATCAACGTGTTCGACTTTATCAACATCCACGCCTCGAAAGATGTCAACCCCAAGGGCTGGCTCGACTACTCCGATATGACCCACGTCCGACAGTGGCATCAGTTGGGCGGCATTGTGGGCATGATGTGGCACTGGCAGGTGAAGGCCAACAACGGCACCAACCTGACCTGTTCGCCTGGTGAAAAGCCGGGCGAGACATCGTTCGACCCTTCTAAAGTCTATGTGGACGGCACGGCCGAGAACAAACAGGCCATCCACGACGTCGACCAGGTGGCCGGCTATCTGAAGACCATGCAGCGCGCAGGCATCCCCGTGCTCTGGCGTCCGTTGCACGAAGCAGCCGGCAATACCTACGAATTTGAAGGCGGCGGCGCCTGGTTCTGGTGGGGCGCTAAGGGTGCCGAGGTCTATAAGAAACTGTGGCGCTGGATGTACGACCGGCTGGTGAACCATCATCAGCTGAACAACCTCATCTGGATATGGAACTCGCAGATGGGCGATGCTGCCTGGTATCCCGGCGACGATGTGGTCGACATTGTGGGCCGCGACAACTATGCTGCGCTTATGTATCCGCTGATGAAAGAGTTCAACCAGCTTGCTTCCGAATACCCCTCAAAGATGGTCACGCTGGCCGAGTGTGGCAATGGCGACGAAGTGCACATGTCGCTCTGGTCGAAAATCTGGGCGCAAGGTTCGCGCTGGTCGTGGTTCATGACGTGGTACGACTACAACTACAATGCCGGCAACAGCGACGACCACCAGTTTGCGGGCAAGTCGTGGTGGCAAGATGCCTTTAGCTCGGGTGTCGTGGTCGACAGAGAAGAGTGGAAGACGATGAAATAACCGAAATAACCGATAGGATATGCGACAACTTCTTTTCTTGCTTTCATGCTTTGTCTTTTCCGTTGCTTCGGCCGACGAAGTGACGATTCTTCTCGGTCCGAAGACCATCGGCCCAGGATGGAAAGACAACATCCTACTCGAAGGACGCCACTTTGCCAAATCCAAGGCCGGCGACGTGGTGACGGTCTACAACGATGAGGCCAAGCGTACGGCACAAGCCGCCTTTCAAGACCCCGCCACCTGGCAGGGCGTAGCGCCCGAGTATGGTTGCTTCAACGTGGGCGGCCCGTTTCGTATGACGCTTACCGACAGCATTATTGATAAGGTGCGCAAGCGTGGCGTCTTCATCGGCGGCCACGACTATCGCATCTTGCGGGTGACGCTCACCCCCGCCGAGGAGTTTGTGGAAACCATCGTTTGGCGCGGCCCTGCCAAGCAGATGAAGCCCGACTGGAGCGCGTCGGCCGAACTGCCGGCGTCGTGCTTCAAGACATTGAAGGTGGGCGATGGCCTGCGGCTGCACGCCTCTCGTGTGCAAGCCGATGCGGCAGCCAAAATCATGGACTTCACCTGGAATGTGCTCGAACCATCCACCGACGGTATACCTGTGGGGCAAGACGGTTGCACCTATTATATTAATGACGACGCCCCGCTATTGAAACTGCAGCTGGCCGGCACGGGAGCCAATACGGCCATGCGCATTGGCGGCAAGGGCTATCGTCTCGACAAGGTGGGCATCGTGCAGTTTACGGGACAGCGCAGCGAAGACCTCAGTCAGGCCCAGCGCGCCCCCAAGGAGTACAAGCTTGGCCCAGGCGAACTGTTCCATGGCGAAAAGCTCTTCCCCAAGGACTGGAGCGGCAACGTGCGCATCACGGCCGAGCCTTTCCAGGAGTGTACGGAAAACGATGTCGTCATCGTGCACTACACGCTGACCGACGACACGGAGCAGCATGCCGTCTCGTTTCGCGAGAACCGCGGCAAGTGGCGCGACCTCTCGGGCAGCGAAGAGCCCAACTGGCAGTCGCTCGACGGCACCGATGTGGTGCTCACCTTCGACGCCCAGTCGCTCGACAAAGTGAAAACCTCGGGCCTTGTTATCACGGGTGTGGGCTTCGTGCTCACCCGTATAGAACTGATTACAGCACAATAACCAAAAAATATAAATGATTATGCGAAAATGGATTTTTCTTTGTTTGATGCTACTTCTGAGTAGCGTCAGCTTGAACGCTCAGACCACGCTGAAAGGACGTGTGCTCGACGGCGCCATGCCGGGCGAGTCGCTCATCGGAGCCAGCGTGAAGGTGCCGGGCACCAGCATTGGCACCGTGACCGATCTCGAGGGCAATTTCTCCTTCCAGCTGCCTGCTGGCAAGGTGGTTGTCCAGGTGTCGATGATTGGCTACAAGACGCAGGTGGTCAACGTGAAGGGCAAGGACTTTATAGAAGTCACCTTGCACGAAGATGCGAAACTCATGGACGAGGTCGTGGTCGTGGGCTACGGCACAATGAGGAAGCGCGACCTTTCGGGCGCCGTCAGCCAGATTAAGGCCGACGAGCTGATGAAGGGTGGGGCAGTAGATGTGGCCCACGGCCTGCAAGGCAAGATTGCGGGCGTGCAGGTGCAGCAGAGCGATGGTTCGCCTGGTGCCGGCGTGAGCATCACGGTGCGTGGTGCTAACTCGTTTACCACCAGCAGTCAGCCATTGTACATCGTCGACGGCGTGCCCTTCGGCACCGACCCCAACGGCACACCGCAGAGCGATGCCAACGGCGGCAACAACCAGCAGACGTCGCCTCTGTCGATGATTAATCCCAACGACATCGAGAAAATCGAGGTGCTCAAGGACGCTTCTGCCACAGCCATCTATGGTTCGCGCGGTGCCAACGGCGTGGTCATCATTACCACGAAGAAGGGACAGACAGGCAAACCGAAGGTGGAAGCCGGCGCCAAATGGACCATGCAACGCATAGGCAAACAGGTGCAGATGCTCAGTCCCTACACCTACGCACGCTATCAGAACGAGGCCGCCAGCAACACGCGCATCTACGAAGGCGGCACCAACCGCGACCCCTATCGCGGCGAATGGGAATATCCCTATACTGGCGGCTCTTTCCTCTACACCTCTGGCAAGTATAACCCTTCGCCCGACGACTTCCTGAAGCCGGGCAAGCGCACCGACGAGTATGGTAACGAAGACATGGTGGAAGGTGCCGACTGGCAGGACGAAATCTACCAGACCGGATGGCAGCAGGAGTATAACGCCTCGGTCAGCGGTGGCGACAGCGAGGGCTGGTATGCCTTCTCTGGCAGCTATACCAGGCAGGACGGTATCATCAAGAACACCGGCTACCAACGCTATGGCCTGAGCATCAACATTGCCCGCCACATCACTAAGTGGCTGGAGATTGGCACGTCGAGCCACTTCACCAATGCCACCACCGACTTTCAGCGCACCAACTCAGAAAACACCGGCATCATTCGCTCGGCACTCATCTTCCCGCCAACGGTCAGGGAAGAGAGCGACCAGACCGACTGGCTGGCGGCCAACCCTGTGAACTACGTCAATGGGGCAAAAGACCAGCTGAAGCAAATCTCGTGGTTCTCGTCGTCGTTCCTTGAGGCACAGCTGCTGCCTTGGCTCAAGTTCCGCCAGAATCTGGGCTTGGGCTACAACGACGGTCATCGCGGCACCTACTACAACCGACTGACGCAGGAAGGTAAGAGCCCTGTGAACGGCAAAGCCGGAAAGGCATCGAACATCTGGAAGAGCCTCACGGCCGAGTCGCTCTTCACCTTCGACAAGCAGTTTGGCATCCATAAGCTCAATGCCGTGGCCGGCATCACCTTCGAACGCGGCGTAGGCGAGTCTGAATCGATGATGGCCACCAACTTCCCCAACGACCTGACCAAGGATGCCAATATGGCGCTCGCTCTCGACCGTGCAGTTATCAGTAGCAGCAGCACCGAGCAGTCGCTGGAGTCATTTCTTGCCCGTGTGAACTACACCTTACTCGATAAGTATCTGTTCACGGCCAGCATCCGAACCGACGGCTCGTCGGCTTTCGCCAAGAACAACAAGTGGGCCACCTTCCTCAGCGGTGCTTTCGCCTGGCGTGCCATCGACGAGACGTTCATACAGGACCTTAACTTCTTCTCTAATCTGAAGTTCCGTCTGTCTTATGGCGAAACAGGTAATCAGGCCATTGGCGCCTACCGCACGCTGACCGTGCTCGACGCCGCCAACTATCCCTTCAACGGAACGTTGCAAAGCGGTGTGTCGATGATAGACTGGCGCGGCCCGAACAATCCCAACCTGAAGTGGGAAACCACGGCGCAGTTCAATGCCGGCATCGACTTCGGCTGGATGGACAACCGCTTACAGTTCACCGTCGACTATTATTACAAGAAGACCCGCGACCTGTTGCAGAACGTCACCATTCCGCAGTCGAGCGGCTTCGGCCAGCAGATGGTCAACAGCGGCAACGTGACCAACGAGGGTCTGGAACTCACGCTCTCATACGATGTGTTCCGCGACACGCCCGTGAAGTGGAGCATCAACGCCAACATGGCCTTCAACCGCAACCGCATCGGCGGACTCGATGGCGACCAGTATGCCACCTCGCTATGGTCGAAGGCCGACCAAGTGTTCCTGCAGCGCAATGGATGTCCCATAGGCACGCTCTACGGCTATGTGGAAGACGGCTTCTACGACAATGTGGCCGAAGTGCGCTCCAACAAGATGTATGCCGCCCTTTCCGATGCTGAGGCGCAGCGCCATGTAGGCGAAATCAAGTATCGCGACATGGATGGCGACGGGCAGATTACAGAGAAAGACCGCACCATCATTGGCGACACCAATCCCAAGTTCACCTATTCTTTCAGCAGCAACCTCTCGTGGAAGCAGCTCTCGCTCTCTTTCATGTTGCAAGGCTCGCAGGGCAACGACATCCTGAACTACAACCTGACCGACATCACCATGTCGAACATCGGCAATGTGACGCAGGATGCCTACGACCACCGTTGGACGCCAGAAACGGCAGCTTCGGCCAAGTGGCCTAAGGCTACGGCTGGCTACACCCGTACTTGGCTCACGAGCGACCGCTATGTCGAGAACGGCTCTTATCTGAAGATGAAGTACCTCACGCTGGCCTACGACTGGAAGCGTCCCGCACGCTGGGTTGAGAACATTCGCTTCTCGCTGACGGCCAACAATCTCTTCACCATCACCAAGTATTCTTGGTTCGACCCCGATGTGAATGCCGGCGGTACCAATGCGGCCTGCCCTGGTGTCGACAGCTATAGCTATCCCTCGGCGCGCTCGTTCTCTTTCGGTGTTAATTTTGTGTTTTAATTGATAATTGAGAATTGATAATTGAGAATTATGATGACCAAGATAAACGGAAAACTGCTGTCAGGTTTGTTCTTTGTTCTTTCGTTGAGCGGAACGCTCACATCGTGTTCGTCGTGGATTGAAGAGGACCCTGAAGGACAGGTGACCATCGACAAAGTGGGCGACGGCGACGAAGCTGCGCAGCAATGGGTCACGGGTACCTACTCGAAACTTATCTACGACATGTTCTGCTGGGGCTATTTCCCCAGAGTGCTGGAGTTCGATGCCGACTACATCAGCGGTCCCGACTGGCTCTTCGGCACTTTCGGTGCAGGAAACTTTCAGGGCGAGAGCGACGTCACCGATGCGCTCTGGAAAGGCTGCTACGGTCTGATTGCACGCGCCAACAATGCAGAGCGCGAAATCAAGAAAATGACGAACATCTCCGACGCCGTGCGCAACAATGCCGTCGGCGAACTGAAGTTCCTGCGTGGCTTTGCCTATTTCCTGTTGGTCAGGGCCTATGGCGATGTGCCCCTGCAGCCTGAAGAGGAAACCACGCAGTACAGTCAGCCCCGCCAATCGGTGGCAACGGTCTACGACTATATAGCCAAGAATCTGGAAGAGGCCAGTACGCTGCTCTACAAAAACACGGATAGTCACTATCAGGCAGGTCACGTGGCAGCAGGTTCTGCTGCCGGACTGTTGGCCAAGGTCTATGCCACGCAGGCTTCGGCGGCTATGCCGGCTGGCACAGAGATTGTGGTGCGGACGGGAAAGCCCTACGAAGGCTCGGGCGACCAGCGCACCTATGCACCCCTTCAGAGCAAGACGTTCAAAAAGCAACCCGTCAAAGGTTATGAAAACCTGAACACCCGCGAACTGTATGAAAAAGCCGCTCAGTGGGCCAAGCGCATCATCGACGGCGAGTTCGGGTCGTATGAGTTGTTGGACTACGACCTCTTGTGGAAGAAGTCGTCGTGTACGGCCTCTGAGTTCATGTTCTCTCTCCAGACCGTCAGCGGCGACGCCACCTATAAAGTCAGTGTCCACTCGCAGTACGAGGGCTACATGACCTCGCAGGGCAGCGACTTCATTCAGGAAGGCGGCTGGGTGGGCTGCACGCGCCATTGGTATGACCTCTTCGAGTCGCAAGACCTGCGCATCGTCAAGGGCGTGAAGCATCGTTGGCGCGTACGCACCCAGAGCGAGAGCAACTCCGGCTTCTATTATCCACAGAACAACGATTACACCATACGTGCCACTGGCTACGACCTGAACGGCAACCATGTGGGCGAGCCCTCGGGCGAGTTTGCCGACGGTGTCAACTACTACTATTCGCAGGATGCCCAGTGCCTGGCCTTCACCACCAAGTATATGGACGTGACCAACAACGCCATCAACAATGCCGATGCCAACTGGCCCTTCTTGCGCTATGCCGATGTGCTGCTCATCTATGCCGAGGCACAGAACGAGCTGGGACATGCCGACGAGGCTGTCAGCTATCTGAACAAGGTGCGCGTGCGCAGCAATGCCACCGAGGCAAAGACGAGCGGCGACGGCGCACTCGACACGCCTACGAAGTTGCGCTCTGCCATTATCGAGGAGCGAGCAAAAGAGTTTGCTTGCGAGGCCGACCGTCGTTGGGACCTCATCCGTTGGGGTATCTATCTCGATGCGATGAATGCCATCGAGAGCGATGATGCCGGTGTGCTCAAGAGCCGTCAGGAGCGCAATTTGCTTTTCCCCATCCCTGCGCCCGAACTGAACACCAATTCGGCTATCAAGGAAAACAATCCAGGATGGAACTAAGTTGAATTGATAATTGAGAATTGATAATTGAGAATTATGATTACCATAAATATGAAACATCTTTTGGCCATCTGCCTGATGGGTTGCGCTATGGCAACAACGCTTACCAGCTGCAACAACATCGTCGACTATGCCGATGGCTACACCCCTGCCGACCAACTGGCCAACACGGGGGCACCACAAATCTCTGCCGTCTTCGATGTGGCAGACACCCAGCGCAGCACGCCTATCACGGAAGGCACGCTCAACCAGATGGTTGTTCTCGTGGGCGACAATCTGAACAACGTCACGCGCATTGCCTTCAACACCGTGGAGTGCAATCTTTCTGAAGTCTATACGCAAAAGCAGCAGGCCATTGTGCGCATACCTTCTAAACTCTCTATGGAGCACGTCAACAAGATTGAGTACACCACCGATAAGGGCACAGCCACCTTCGATTTCACTATCCCATTCCCTGCACTCACCGTGTCGCATCTCGACAATGAGTTTATGTGGGCAGGCGGCGACGTGACGGTCCACGGTAGCAACTTCGACCTCTACGACTTTGAAGGCGGCACGTCGACCGTAACTATTGGCGGTACCACCGTCATGCCTACCGACATCACTTCTTCCACGATGAAACTCCACATCCCCGAAGGCACGCCCGACAACAGCAAGATACTGTTCACATGGAACGATGACAATGGCCAACAACAGCAGAAGGCTTTGCCCTTCCGTCCCTCGTCCGCATTGCTCTACGGCGATTTCGCCGGCGTGCAGATGGCTGTCGACGGTAGTGTGACTGTCGTGGCCGAGTCTACCGATGGCTATGGCAACCTGCACTTCACGGGCAGCTATGGCGCATGGGCATGGAACACTATCGACCTTTCCAGCAACATGATTGCTACGCCTGTGGTCGACAATGCTGCCCTCGACAACTATGTCTTGAAGTTCGAACTCCAGACGGCCACCAACTTCCCCGTTACGGAGAATACTGGCTTGCAGTTCTGTTTCAACTGGGGCGACAACTATGTATGGAATCCGGCCGACGGCTTAGGCATCAATACGCTCGGAAAGTGGCAGACCGTAGCGCTGCCCCTCGCACCGATGGCCACCAAAGGCATCTCGGCTCCCAACACCTGGCAGACGCTGCGCATCATTTTCCAGCCCCTTGCCGACTATGAGGCCGATTTCCGCATAGCCAACCTGCGTATCGTGGAAAAATGATAGGACAATACATATAAGTGTTAGAGACGGGCAAAAAAGTGTTAGCCCGTCTCTTTTTTTTTGAGTAATTTTGTAGCTGAAAAAGTATTCATCTCTAAAACTATTATTATTATGAAGAAGATTTTTACGCTTTTAGTGGCAGCACTCGCCTTTGTTGGTGTTCATGCTGCAGAAAAAACCATCTGGGAAGGTACCTATTCTGACGGAATTGAAATTGCCAGTGAGACGATTTCAACCTTCAAGGCCGGCGACGTTCTCCGTGTGTATGTCACAGTACCAGAAGGCGGTGCTAACTTTAAGATTGTGTATAAGGGAGAA
>CAMOTK010000063.1 GCA_946625715.1 uncultured Prevotella sp.
GTCGACGGTCTACAAAGTCATTGGTATGGCCAACTCCGTCATCCTGTACGCCCCTGGCGTCGATGACGATACCTATTATGATGCTATCCGCAACTCTCATCTGGCTGAGGCCTACTTCCTGAGAGCCTATTGCTACCTGCTTTTAGCGAAAAACTACCGCGAAGTACCCCTGGTGCTTCAGGCTTACGTCAACGACCAGGCTTCGTTCGATTTGCCAAAGTCTTCTGAGGCCGAAATCATCGCCCAAGTCAAGGCCGACGTGAAAGCCGCTTTGGAGACAGGTGCTGCCAAAGGCACTTATGAGGTCGATTGGCAGACCAAGGGCCGTGTGACCAAGTGGGCCCTCTATGCCCTCATGGCCGATGCCTGCCTGTGGAGCGAGGACTACGACCAGTGCATCGAGTATTGTAATATGGTGCTCAATGCCACCGACACGTTCCGTCCTGTGTTCATGTCGAACACAGCCGACTGGTACTCCATCTTCTATCCCGGCAACAGCAACGAGTCTATCTTAGAGCTGAACTGGGACTACGCTACCAACCAGCAGAACAACAACTTCACCAGTCTCTTTACGCTGGACAACAGCAGTCCGCTGCGCCCAACGACCTTGGCCATGGAGAAGATGAAGTCTGAAATGCAGGCTCTGCGCGAGAGTGGTATGACAGAAGAGGGCCGCATGGGCCGCATGCTGTTGGCTACGTTCGTGCCTGAAGGTGGTCAGACCGCAGGTTGGTCAACCAGCAACCAGTATTATATCTGGAAATACAAAGGTACCGATGTGCCCGATATCACTGGTGGTACCCGTGTGCACAACGATGCTAACTTCATTCTCTATCGTGTGGCAGAACTGATGCTGATGAAGGCTCAGGCACTGACCATGAAGGGACAGGGCTCATGGTTGGAAGCCGTAGGACTGATCAACCGTATTCGCACACGTGCCGGTCTGTCCAATTTCAACGATATTGATGTCAGTTCGGCCGATGCCCCTGTTCAGGTGTCTCAGCTCGACGAGCTCACTCTTCTGGAAGAAATCATGACCCAGAAGCAGCTGGAGTTTGTGGGCGAGGCCAAGACTTGGTACGACCTGCTCTGGTTTGGCCGTATTGGCAACAACAAGTACAAGACCCAGTTCATCAGCAAGGTGATTCAGGGCAACCAGACCACCAACCAGCAGTGGATTCTCTCTGTGCTTCAGGATCAGAACGCCTGGTATCTGCCCATACCTCAGGCCGATATCGAGCACAACAAGCTGCTTGAGCAGAATCCTTATTATTCGTCAACGAAATAGTTCTAATCTACAAGAATTAATGATATGATGACTAAAATAAACCATACAAGGAAACGGATGTCCGCAAGAGCGTGCCTTCTGGCTGTTATGGCACTTGGCATGACCTTCTTCACGTCGTCCTGCGACAAGGATGTGCTGAACTGGAACAGCGACCCGTTTAAGGGACAGACCTATGCCGGCACACTTGCTTCGCCCATTTCCACTTTCCTCACCGAGCAGGAAGGTTTCGATGAGTATGTCAAGTTACTGAACTACTCAGATATGTTCAATGCCCTCAACCAGTCGTCGAGTGGCATCAGCTTCACCGCCTTCGTGCCCAACAACGAGGCCATGCAGGAGTTCTATAAGCGTCGTGGCGTAAGCAGCATAGAGGAACTTGGCAAGGAGTATGCCCGCCAGTTCGTGCTCTATCACACGGTGAAAGACTCTATCCTGCCCGATGCTTTCGTGCAGAAGAAGACGGTTCAGAACCTCAACAGCGATGTCATCTCCATCGAGATTGACACCCTTAATGCTGGTCAGGCTGTCCTCAACGGCGAAGCCCGCGTGGTAGAGATGGGCCTTTCTGCCTACAACGGCAAGGTCTATGTGCTCTCGAGCGCCATGACCCCGTTGGTAGAGACCGTCTACGAGCGCATCAACGGCAGTGGCAAGAACACCATTATGAGCGAGGCCTTGGCCGCTGCCGGCTGGACCAAACGGCTCAACACGGTGGTCGACACCACCCTCAATCAGGACCGCGAGCGTGTAATCACTCATTATTATTACACTGTGCTCAACGTGAGCGATGCCACCTTTGCCAAGGCCGGCATCTCCTCGCTCTCGCAGTTGCGCGCAAAGCTGGCAGAGAGTAATGATGAAGGTCTTTCCGAAGACTCGCTGCTGCGTCAGTATGTGGGCTACCACATCCTGCAGAACCAGTACACCACCGCAGAGCTTGGCGCCCTGAACGGTTCCAATGTCACCCGCACATGGAGCTCGTCGGCCCGCAATCAGGTCTTCACCGTCACCACCGACACCTTGGCTGCCAATGAGGTCGACAAGTACATCTTGAACGTCTCTTCCAGCCCCGTGCGCTTTGTGCCCGCCTCTTCCAATGTGTTGTCGAAGAACGGCTATGTGCACGAGCTCGATGGCTGGCTGCCCGTATGGGAACCTGAACAGACCGAGGTGCTGTGGGACCTGGCCGACTATACCGAAATCAAGAATATGGTCGATGCCGAGGCCTACCAGCCTGCCGAACCGACCTCTTCCGAGCAGCGCTTCCGTGTAGCCACAGCCTCTTGCTTCGAGTATGAGATGAGCGAGTCTGGCACGAAGAACCGTAGCTATAGTGATATTGACTACGTGACCTGCCGTTCCAACATGAAGGATGCCCACAACCACGACCGAATCGTGTTCAATCTGGGCTACATGGGTCAGGTTGCCATGCAGACGCCGACGATTGTCCGTGGTAAGTATCGTGTGGAACTGACCATCGTCTATATGACCACCAACAACTTCATGCGCCAGCAGACCGACGGCAATGGTGGCCTGCTGAAACTGTCGTTCGACGACAATCCCGACCAGACCGTCTTTACCGCACCATACACCAAGGTGCCCAAGATTATGCCTGGTGTCTACACCAGCACACTCTTTGAGGAGATTGAGTTTACCGAGACGGCACCCCACCGCATGAGTTTCATCGTGCTCGACCCGGCTGCCAGTTCCAACAGCAACTTCAGCCTCCAGTTCGACTGTATCCGATTCATCCCCATTGAGAATTGATGCACAGACCATTCACGCATAAAAATATTTAGCTATATGACTAATAGAATCAATCATACAAGGAAACCGATGCTCAGAGGAATAGGGCTTTTAGCCTCTACGGCTTTCTGCCTCGCCTTCTCTCTGTCATCATGCTCAGACTTGAAAGACGACAGCCACTACGGTTCTGCGCAGACGGCCATCGACAATGCCGAGCTGAAGATTGTCAACGAGAGCTCTGAGCAATACCTGAAGGGTCGTTCCGACCTGTCGAGCATGACGGAACTGTTCACCAACCAAGGCATCTTCGACGAACTGAAGAAGAAGGGCCAGTTAAGCACGCTCCTGGTGGTGGCCAACGACGTGTTCAAACAGCCTGCCGAGAAAGTGGAGTTCGTCACCCGTTCGCACGTCAGCGACATCTCCATCTCGCCGGCCAACCTCACCGACGGCACCCGTCTGATGATGTGGCACGGCAAGTATGTCAACGTCAGCATCGATGCTGAAGGACTGGCTGGCAACATCGTCGACCATATCAAGTTCAACAACGGCTTTGTCAAGGAGGTTATCAAGACCTCGTCGGGCTATATCTATGTCCTCTCCGACATGATTGAGACGCCCACCTCGCTCTATGACTATATCAGTGAGCTGAGCGACGACTACTCCATCTTCCGCGACCTGGTGCTCAGCTCCGGCGGAAAGGAGTTCGACCGTGCCAACAGTAAGGCCATCGGCATCAACGAGCAAGGCAACACCGTCTATGACTCTGTGTTCATCTATCGCAACACCTTCTTCGAGAATGCCGGTTTCGACATGAACTCCGAGTCGCTCACGGCCACCATGCTGCTGTTCTCCAACGACGTCATCAACGCTGCCTTCGACGAAGCCCACAAGCGTTTGCAGATGTGGGAGATGGAGCGCAGCGACAGCATCATGCGCAGCTGGATTCTCAAGACGGCCTTCTTCAACACGAAGTACACCGCAGAAGACCTGAAGACTACGGCTACCGAGGACTTGTCGAGCATTTTCAAGACCATCTGGCGCCCCAGTGCCCAGCAGGTCGATACCGACAATCCCATCGACCTGTCAAACGGTGTGGTCTATGAAGTGAAGAAGCTTCATTTGCCCAACAACCTCCTGATGTATCGTCTGAAGGACGAGTTCCATCTCTACGAGAACTGCACAGCCGAGCAGAAGGATGAATACTTCAAGGTGATCAATCTCGAGTTCAGCAAGTGCGACACGCAGGTGGCCGCCTGGACACCCTGGCAGGGCGTATGGCCCATGCACGAGAACCGCGTGCTCATCTATAATAAGCCTTCAGGCATTGACGATGGCGAAGGCTTCCAGCTCGATTTCACCCTGATTAAGCTCAATGCCGATGGCACGGTGCGCCCGTGGCTTGTTCCGCCGGGCTCCTATCGTCTGGCTATGGGTTCGAAGCAGAACCAGAACCTCGATGTCACCGTCACCGTATTGGTCAATGGTCAGGAAGTGGCCAAGTCGCCGCTCATCACCTGGGGCTCGAGCACTGCCTACCACTACGACCGTGGAACCACGATGACGAATCGCCATCCCGAAGGCTACGATTCCAGCTATGTCGGAGAGCAGGGCGGTAGCATCAAGGCCGACAACTACGACACCGACGGCGGTCCTATCATCGACGAAGTGACCATCCCCGACCTTGCCGGCGACGGCACAGCTGTGCCTGTGGTGCTGCGCATCTCTTGCAACAACTGGAACGGACAGACCACGCTCACGCTGAACCACTGGTGTCTGCGTCCTACAGTGAATAACTATTAAGATGAAAGAATTGAAGAATTATGAAACGACTGTTTTTGATATTTTCATTTTGTAGTCTGCTGACCACGGTTAGCTGGGCACAGGACGTGCTCAAGGGCCGTGTGCTCACTTCGGCAGGCCAACCTATTGCCGAAGCCATTATCAGCTGCCCCGGTTGCACCTCGGTGCGCTCGGCCGAAGATGGTTCCTACACGCTCAGTGGCGTCAAGAAGAATGCCACCGTCACCGTGTGGCGCGACGGCTATTTCCAGCGCGAGGTCTTTGTGGCCGACCCGCAGGTCAAAACGCTGAACATCCAGCTCGTTGAGGAAACACGCACACGCTATAACGAGACGGCCGTCACGCCGTTTGCCACCAAGGAAGGTCAGACCGCCTGGGGCAGCATGCAGAACCTCAACCGCAAGGACTATGCCCTTGGCTCGCTGTCGCTCGACCGTGCCTTGAAGGGCGAGATTGCCGGTCTGAACGTGACCAACAAGAGCGGCATGACCGGTGAAGGTGCCGTCATGCAGCTGCGTGGCGTACACTCCTTAGTGGCCGACAATGCGCCGCTCATCGTCATCAACGGCGTGCCCTACATGCCCGATGCCAACCTCAGTCAGATTGTTGGCGGCTATTCGCGCTCCTTCTTCCAGGCCCTCAACGGCCAGGACGTGCGCAACGTCACCGTGCTCAAGGGTGCCGACGCTGCTGCCTACGGCTCGATGGGTGCCAATGGCGTCATCATGATTGAGACCGACCAGGCCAGTTCTTCCAACATGAACACCCGCATCAGCTTCTCGGCCATTGCCGGCAGCAACTGGCAGTCGAACCGCATCCCGATGATGGGTGCTTCCGACTACAAGAACTACCTGAGCGATATCGGCCTGACCTACTATCCCAACATGGAAGCCTTCTTCAAGGACTTCAACTTCCTCAGCGATCCCAATGCCAACAAGGCTTATCTCTATCAGTACGACACCAACTGGCAGGACAAAATCTACCGCAACTCGGCTTCGATGGACTTCCTGTTCCGTGTCGAGGGTGGTGACAACATTGCCAAGTACAACATCTCGCTCGGCTACATGAGCGACAAGGGTACGCTGAAGAGCACCTACAGCGACCGCTATCAGGCTCAAATCAACGCCTCGGTGCTGGTCAGCAAGAAGTTTGAGATTCGTGCCAACATCAATACGGCCTACCTCAAGGGCCAGTATCAGGAGCAGGGCATCAATCTCTCTACCAACCCCCTGCTGGCTGCCTATCGCCACTCGCCGCTGCTCAGCCCCTACAAGAGCGATATCTATGGCAACCTCATCTCTACCTATGCCAGCTATCGCTTCGGTGCCATTGAGAATTCCGACTTCTGGGTGTCCAACCCCGTGTCGCTCATTAATAATATGATGGGCAAGAACCGTCAGTACGACATGAACACGAAGATTCACTTCATCTACACCCCGATTAAGGACCTCACCCTCAACGGCATCGTAGGCATGTACTACAACTACAACCAGGAAGAGGCCTTCATTCCGGGCATCAACAATGAAGACATCGTGCCGCAGTTCGACAAGTTCGGACAGTCGGACAACATCATCCGCGTGGGTGCCAACCACACGTTCAACATGTACTTCAACATCAATGCCGACTACAAGCTGCGCCTTGGCGAACAGCACAAGTTCAACTTCAATGCCGGCTGGCAGATGCTGACCACCAACTATGAGTATGACGCCGGATTCGGTCGCAACTCCAACAACGACTTCTACCAGACCCTGGGCGACGCCCAGAAGCTGGGTAAGTACTTCTCTGGCTACAACAACAAGTGGAACTGGGCCAACTTCTATGCCCATGCCGACTACACCTGGAACAGCCTGATTAAGGCCGGCGTCACAGCCTCGCTCGACGGCGCTTCCAGCATTGGCAAGGACGCCACCCGCATGTCGGTCTATCCGGCTTTCAACCTCATGTTCATGGCCAAGAACCTGAAGGGTCTGAACAACCTGTCGTGGCTCGACAAACTGAACGTCTATGCCGACTATGCCATGACCGGCAACAGCCGCTTCTCGTCGAAGTACGGTAAGTACTACTACACGTCGAATCCCTATCAGACCATCTCCGGTCTGGTGCGTGCCAACGTGCCCAGCACTCAGCTGAAGGCCGAGCGCGACCGCACCCTCAACGTAGGTCTGGAGACCTCGCTGCTGCAGAACCGCATCACCCTCGGTGTGGGCTACTACAACACCCAGGCTTCCGACGTGATTATCTCCGGTCAGCGCTCCGTAGTGCTCGGCACCAGCGACTTCTACAACAACGAAGCCAAGCTGGAGTCGAAGGGTCTGGAGCTGACGCTCAGCGTGGCTCCCATCTATAGCCGCGACTTCCGCTGGTACCTCGGCGGTAGCCTGACCACACTGAAGAACAAGGTGAAGTCGCTCGGTTCGCTCAACGAGATTGTCAGCACGCTCGACGATGGTGCACAGCTCGTCACCCGCACCGGCGAGAATCCCTACGCCTTCTATGGTCTGCGCTCGCTCGGCGTGTTTGCTACCACTGCCGAGGCTCAGCAAGCCAACCTCTCGGCCCATGGCCAGAAGTTCGAGGCAGGCGATGTGCACTTCAACGATAAGAACGGCGACGGTGCCATCGACGACAGCGACCGCGAAATCATCGGCTCGGCCACACCCGACCTGTTCGGTTCCTTCTTCACACGCTTCGAGTACAAAGGCTTCGCCCTCGACATGACGTTTGCCTACAGCGTGGGCAACGATGCCTACAATGCCGTGCGCCGCATCACCGAGTCGAGCAGCGACTTCAGCAACCAGGCTCAGTCGGTCAACCGCCGCTGGCTCATGGAAGGTCAGCACACCGACATGCCGCGCGTGCGCTGGGCCGACCCCGTTGGCAACAACCTCTTCAGCGACCGCTGGATTGAGGATGCTTCCTACCTGAAGCTGCGCGACGTCACGTTCAGCTATACGTGGAACAAGCCTTGGCTCAACTTCCTGCAAGGCGGCACGGCCTTCATCACCGGCCAGAACCTGCTCTGCTTCACCAAGTATCTGGGCATGGATCCCGAGTTCGCCTATTCCTACAGCCCCCTCATGCAGGGTGTCGACTATGCCAAGGTGGCTGCTCCGAGAGCCGTGAAGATTGGTGTCAACCTGAAGTTCTAAACCATTGACCATTGAACATTCAACATTATGATTACAAAGATATTCAAAAGACTTCTGATAGGTTCGTCATTTATCATTTGTCATTTATTATTTAGCGTAGCGCTCACATCGTGCTCCGACTTCTTCGATCCCTCGACCGACGACGAGTTCGACGCCTCGAAAGGCTACACCAGCAATACCGAGATGTACACCGGCTTCCTCGGCATCCTGACCAAGGTGCAGGCCGTGGGCGACAAGGAGATTCTGCTCACCGAGACACGTGGCGAGCTCATCGAGCCCAGCGACAACTCGCTGACCGACCTCATCAACCTGTATCGCTACGAGCCCAACCTCAACAACAATGCCTATGCCAACCCCGATGGCTACTATGAGGTCATCATCGCCTGCAACGACTACATCCGCGCCATGGAGAAGTATCGCTCCTATCCCAACGTCGACGACGAGGCGTGGCAGTCGCTCGTGGCTTCGGCTGTGCGTGTGAAAGTGTGGGCCTACAAGACGCTTGCCGAAATCTACGGACAGGCCGTCTGGTTCGACGACCCTGTGACCGCCGTCACCGAAATCAGCGGCGACAGCCGTTTCCAGCTGCTGCAGTTGCCCGAGCTGGTCGACAAGTGCCTGAACTACCTCATTACCGGTGTCGACGGCGTGAACACCAGCCGCACCATCAACTGGTACGAGTGGCTCGACCCCACCCACACCACCAGTCTGGCCAACAGCCAGTATCGTAAGTGGAACTACATGGTGCCCGCCTATGCCGGCCTCTTTGCCGAGCTCAATCTGTGGAAGGGCGCCGTGATGGATGCTGCCGGACAGGATGCCACCACCTACTACCAGAATGCTGCCGACACGCTGCTCATTGCACTCGGCGGACAAATCAACGTCACGGCCGACCCCGGCTCCAACGTCTACTGGCTGCCTTCTGCTGCCACGCCCGGCCACTACTCGCCCATTTGGAACAATACCATTCCTTATCCCTACGAGACGGTCAGCGCCATCATCTACGACTACACGCAGAACCAGACCAACACGCTCCTCAAGCACTTCTCCAACGAGTATCCCAACCAGTATCTGCTGCGCCCGTCGGAAGCTGGCATCGCACGCTTCCTCGACCCGAACTTCAATCCTGGTTCCTCTACCAACGACACCCGCTACAAGTGCTGCTTCGGCACGTCGAGCAACCAGCCCTATCTGGCCAAGTTCCGGCCCGTGGGCAGCTCGGCACGCGTCAACGCCTATCAGGACGACTGCCACATCTTCTTCTATCGCGCCACACAGTATCACATGATGCTATGCGAAGCCCTCAACCACCTGCGCCGCTTCAAGGCCATGAACGCCGTGCTCAACACTGGCGTGAAGGCCGGCTCTACCGACGACTGTTTCCAGCCGGGCTCTGCCGAGTGGAAAGGCTTTGAGAGCACCATCGACCCCACCAAGAGCGACTGGACCGGCACGGCCAACTGGGGCACGCGCCGCTATCCCTCGATGGGCATCCGCGGATGCTTTGGCACGCTCGTGGCTCGTCCCACGAAGAGTAGCATTTATGAATTGGGCGATGCAACAGCAACCTATAAGTTCAACGACCTGGCACTGCTCGACGAGGCTATGCTCGAGTTTGCAGGCGAAGGCAAGGTCTATCCTATGATGAACCGCATGGCCGTGCGCTATGGCGATGCAGCCATCGTGGCCGACCGCGTCTGCCAGAAGTACACCGACACCTCTCTGGCATCTACCGTGCGCAGTCGCATCATGGAAGGCGGCTACTGGGTGCCATTCGACCTCAAAGTGAAGTAACTTTTTTATTGAGATAATGCTCTTTTTTATTAACTAAAACCAATTAATTATGAAGAAAATCGTTACATTAGCGATGTTGGCTCTTACCACACTTACCGCAAGTGCACAGGAGACAACCTATCGCAAATCGTGGGACTTCACTAAGTGGAGTGCTACGACAGTAGCTAATCTGAAGGCTGAG
>CAMOTK010000064.1 GCA_946625715.1 uncultured Prevotella sp.
CGTATTTGGCGGCGAGGAACAATTTTTTCAGAACGCGGGCCTTCTCGCGAAGGCTATTGTCGGGAAAATTTACCAGCACCTTTCCACACAGGTAAACAGACCGGAAAGCACACTTTGAAGGTGGAAAAATCGGTCAAAATGTGAAAAATACACTCAAAAAAAGGATTTTTTTCCAAGAAAAGTTCAAATTCCTTCCTTTTTTTATAGTAATTAAGAAAAAAATGTTTAACTTTACACCGTCGTAGAACAAAAATGGTTAAAAACCTAAACCGACCCAAGAATAAAAACCAAACTGAATAATTATTAACTTTAGACCAAAAAAATTATGATGAAGAAATGGCAATCCATTCGCGCCAAAATGCTCGTCCTACTGGGAGGAGCCGCGCTGGCTGCGACGCTTGGAAGCTGTGCTGACGGCTACGACTCGCCCGACGGCTTCGACGCAGGTGTCAAGAACACCACGATGGTGACACCTAACCAAATCTTTATTTACCTGAACCAGGCCGGCACCGAAGCTACCATCCAGTGGGAAATGGTGAAGGGCTGTAGCGGTCACGAAGTGACACTGCTCAACACCGACGACCCCGAAAACCCCGTGGTGGTCGACGGCTACGACAAGCGCATCGTCGACGGTTCGCGCATGACGGTGCCCGTGCAGGAAGACTCGCACTACAAAATCACCATGCGCACCCTGGGCAACAAGGACCTGGGCAACAAGGACGCCGAGAACACGCTCGAAAAGGAGTTCGTCACCGGTGTACCGTCATTGGGCACCATTGCCGGCGGCACCGAGGAAGCACCCGTCAACCTCAACGAGTGGTGGACCGCCAACCAGCCTGAAAACACGAAAGGAGAATGGGCCTTCGAGCTCGAGGCCGGCAAGTACTACGAGATTACCGACACGCTCGACCTGAGCATCCACTGGCTGACCTTCCGCGGCAACAAGAACGACCGCCCCATCATCTTCATGAAGGGCAAGGGCACCATCACCAGCTGCTCGGGCATGAAACTGAAATACATCAACTTCGACTGCACCGAGTCGTCGGCCGACGGCGTCATCGGCATGACTAAGAAGGAAAACTGCCCCGACTCCATTCTCAGCGAGAATCTGGGCTATGCACGCGTAGACGGCACCACATCGACACCCATCACCGGCATCTACATCGTGCAAGACCCCTGGTACGTGGCCCACTGCTGGTTCAAAAACGTGCCTAAGGGCTTCATCACAGCCAACAGCGTAGAGTGCGCCTGGTGGTACTTCACCATCGACGACTGCATCATACAGCTCGACAACGAGAAGAGCAGCAAGCCCTTCATGGCTCTGCGCCCGGGTGGACGTACCATCAAGAACATCAGCATCACCAACAGCACCATCTACAACATCAAGGAGAACAACACCAGCACCTACTTCGTGCAGTGGGCCAACCGTACCAATGCTGCCGCAGCAAAGGTCTTCGGCAACACAACGGCCGAAATGAATACGCAGACGTTCAACATCGCTGGTACTACATTCTGCCGAATCTATTCCGGCTCGAACACCAAGTTTGGCAACGACGTCAACTACTCGGTGCTCACCATGGAGCGCACCATCTTCAACGACTGCTACGGCGTGCGCCAGCTGCCGCGCTGGTGCTCGAACAAGACGTATAAGTTCAACTTCTGGTGGGACAGCGAATATAACTCGGGCAGCGGCTTCGACACGCAAGACCTGCAGCAGAAGGACAGCGGCGGTGCCGAAATGGTGGCCGTCTACGACTTCGGATGGACGCCCGAACAGATGAGCGCACCGCTCGTGTTCAAGACCCCCAGCGGCGAAATGACGAAGAACGGCGGCGTGGACTTCACGCCCAAAGAAAACGAAGTCGTGAAGTACAAAGGCGGCGACCCCCGCTGGCTGAACCAGTAACCAGACACTACTAACGCAAAAAACATATTCTCATTATGAGTAAAAGACATATAATATTAATAGGTATTTGCGCGGGAATGCTCATGGCTACATCGCCTGCTGAAACCTACGCACAGAAAGCCAACGCCACACAGACCGCCAGCCGCACCGTCAAGGGCACTGTGGTCGACAAAAACGGCGAGCCCATCATCGGCGCCACCGTCACACAGGTGGGCAACTCGAAGAACGGTGCCATCACCGATCTCGACGGTAACTTCACCATCACCATCCCCGGCAACCGAGGCATCAAGGTGAGCTACATCGGCTACGTCACTCAGACAGTCAACAAACTGAGCGGCAACGTACGCATCGTGCTGCAGGAAGACGAGAGCTCGCTCGACGAAGTGGTCGTCGTGGGCTACGGTGCTCTGAAGCAGAAAAACGTGACGGGCGCTGTGGAAGTCATCGACCCGACAGAACTGAAGGACCTCGCCGTGAGCAACCTCTCCGAGGCACTCATCGGTCTGTCGCCTTCTATCCACGTCAGCATGCCGTCTACAGGTCGCCCCGGTGAGAACGCCACCATCACCATCCGTCAGGCTCGCGATGCCGTGGCACTCATCCCCACTGGTACCGATGCCGGCGGCAATGCCATCGGTGGCAACAGCAACCCCGCACCGCTCTACGTTATTGACGACTTCATCTATCAGGACTCGGAGAAGGGTGAAGAGGAGTTCAACAACCTCGACGTCGACGAAGTGGAGAGCATCACCGTGCTGAAAGACGCTGCAGCTGCCGTCTACGGTGCCTATGGTGCCTACGGCGTCATCCTCGTCAAGACCAAGCGCGGCAAGCAGGGCACACCGAAAATATCCTACCAGGGACAGTTCGGCTACACCAATGCCATCATGCACGCCAAGATGCTCGACGGCTACCACTACGGCACCATCTACAACGCCGCCAAGTATGCACAGTCGCTGCAGCTCAACAAGAGCGACAACAAGCTCGTAGACTACTTCCAGGCCGACGAGCTCGAGCAGATGAAGAACATGAACTACGACCTGCGCAAGAAGTACTGGAAAGCATCGCTCACTCAGCGACACTCCGTCAACCTCAACGGTGGTACCGAGAAGGCCGCCTACTTCGCAGGTCTCTCCTACTACACTCAGGGCGCCAACATGGGCAAGATGGACTACGGTAAGTACAACTACCGCGCAGGACTCACGGCCAACGTGTCCAACTGGGTGAAGGCCACCATCAGCGTGTCGGGCGACTACACCACACAGAACCAGCACGAGGGCAACTCGGAAGAAGACTACAGGTATCTGCTGAAGAATCCAAGCTACGTGCCCGACAACATCAATGGCTACCCCATCTTCCACTCGGGCATGGAGAACAATCCCGCTAACGAAAACTACTACAACTACATGTCGCTACAGAAGTCGCGCAACAACCGCGAGCTGTCGCAGAACAGCGTGGCCATTCAGGGCACACTCGAGGCCGACTTCGGTAAGCTCATCAAGCCCCTGCAGGGACTGCACGCACGACTGACCTACTCGAAGAACATCAACAACTCGAAGGACAACCGCATTCGCATGGAGAACGTGGTCTACCGCGTAAAGAACCGCGGCGGCTCGGGACAGCACCTCTACATCACCGACCCCACGATGATTATCGACAACGACCCCGCCATTGACTACGATGAGACCACACTCGAAGGCTTCCCCTACACCTCGTTCGAAAACCTGGAAGAGCGCGTGCTCAACAGCGGACAGAACTCGTTCATCAGCCGCACCATGTCGCGCTCAGACAGCTACCAGCTCAACTTCATGCTCATGTACGGACGCAAGTTCGGCAACCACGACATCAGCGGTACCTTCTCTATTGAGAAAGGCGAAAGCTGGTCGGAAAACAACTACGCCAATGGCACACACCCACTGCCCTTCACCGACGGACAGTCGAACTCGCTGGCCGACGACACCTCGAAGGACGTCAAATGGGGTCGCTCCGAGGGTGGCTCGCTGGCATACATCGGACGTCTGAACTACAGCTACGCCGACAAGTACCTCTTCGAGTTCCTCATCCGCTCGCAGGCTTCCACCAAGTTCTCGCCCAAAAACTACTGGGGTGCCTTCCCGTCGTTCTCGGCCGGCTGGGTCATGTCTGAAGAGTCTTGGTTCCCGAAGGAGAAGTGGAAGATTGACTTCCTGAAGTTCCGCGCGTCGTTCGGCGTGATGGGACGCGATAACGTCGACCCCTGGCGCTGGCTACAGCTCTATAGCTACAACGAATACGGCGGCTCTATCTTCGGCACCAACGCTTCGAGCAGCACCACCAGCCGCTCATTCCAGCTCCCCGAGAAGTCGGGCACCAACCCCGACCTGCACTGGGACACCAACTACAAGACCAACTTCGGTATCGACCTGCGCATGCTCGACAGCCGACTCTCCGTTTCGTTCGATGCCTACTACGACATGGGCCGCGACATGTTTGCCTACCCCGGCGGCAAAAACCTGCCTGGCACCGTAGGTATCTACGCCGCTCCTGAAAACTACTCGGCGATGGACATGTGGGGCGTCGAGGCCATCATCGGATGGCGCCAGCGCATCAATCAGGACATGTACATCTCGGCTCGCCTCGGTCTCGGCTACGACGACAACAAGGTGAAGAAGTACTATTGGGACGACCCCCTCACGTGGACTTCCTACGTCAAGGGCGAGCGCACCGACCGCGGTCTCTGGGGCCTCAGCTGCATGGGCATGTTCCGCAGCTACCAGCAGATTGAGGAGTACTTCGACAAGTACCACATCACCGACTACCTCGGACTGACCAAGGACCAGGTTCACCCGGGTATGCTCATCTACGAGGACCTGCGCGGACCGAAGGACGAGAACGGCAACTACACCGCTCCCGACGGCAAAATCAACTCTATCGAGGACGCCGTGCAAATATCGAAGCGCGCCAACAACCCCTACAACGGCACGCTCAACCTGAACTTCGTGTGGAAGCAGTTCCAGCTCAGCGCCACCTTCACCGCCAACTGGGGTGCCTACACACTCGTGCCGAACAACCTGCGCACCGAGTCGTTCTCGAAGATGGAGACCACCAACGTCAGCCGCATGTGGGAAGACATGTTCGTCTATGAAGACGTCTACGACGCTTCGGGCAACGTCATCGCCTACCAGAACCGCGACGGACGCTGGCCTAACTTCGGCTTCACCAAGGGCAGCATCAACTCGGCGGCCTCTACCTTCTGGCGCATGTCAGCCACGCAAATCTACCTGCGCAACATCACGCTGGCATGGGCACTGCCAAAAAAGTGGGTCAACTATATCGGACTGAGCAACATACGTCTCAATGCCACCATACAGAATGCCCTGAGCCTCTACAATGCTATACCAGGCCGCTACTGGAACAACTTCGCCGGCACCTATGGCAACTACCCCGTAGTACGCAAGATTTCACTGGGTATCAATGTAACGTTCTAATCGACTTAAAAAGACTATATGATTATGAAATACAATATTTTCAAATCCCTTTGTGCCGCAGGCCTCTTCACAGTGGCTCTGGCATCGTGCAGCGACAAATTCCTTGAAGAGAAGCGCCCCTACGGCAGCTTCGGGCCCTCCGAGGTATACAACGACATTGAGGCACTGAAACTACGCCTGAACTACATCTATCAGAAGTCGCTGCCGGCACCGGGCGGAGGCGGCAACGCTCCCGACATCTGGCCCATCGGCACGGCCGACCTCTTGTCGAAGCACACCGAGGAGTTCACGGGCTATGGCAAATATAACGACCCAACTGCCGTCATCTCTAACCAGAACATCGACAAGTTCTTCTACTATGGCGTCAACGAAAGCCCGTGGAAGAAAATGCGTGAGTGCACCGACGTCATCGTACGCACTGCTGAGAGCGAGACGCTTACCGACCTCGACAAGCAGCAAACCATCGCACAGGCACGCTTCTTCCGCGCCACACGCTACTATCGTCTGTGGAAGCGCTACGGCGGTCTGCCCATCATCACCGACATACAGAGCACACTGCTGCGCGACACCGTGCAACTGCGCGCAAAGCGCACCTCTACAGAAGAGACCTTCCGATTCATCATCGACGACCTGAAACTGGCTGGCGACAACCTGCCAACACGCTGGGAAGAAGAAGTCAACGACTGGGGGCGCGTCACCGCTGGTGCCGCCTATGCCCTGGCCGGGTTCATTGCCAACTACTATGCCAGCCCTATCTTCAACCGTCAGGACGACAAGACACGCTGGCAGGAAGCCTATGAGCTGAACAAGACTGCCCTGGAAAAGCTCAATGCCGGACACTTCGGACTGGCCTACAGTGGCAACCCAGGCGTCAACGCCAGCAACTGGGCAAAGATTTGGGGCAACGTCATGGGCGGCGAGAGCCAGAACTCTGAAGCTGTCTTCATGGTCATCTGCAACAACATCACCGACAGCAACGATCGCAGCATCTTCAACTCATGGGAACAGAACATACGACCGAAGAATGCACGTGGCGGCGGCAGCATCACGCCTACAGCACAGATGGTCGACCTCTTCCCCATGGCCGACGGCAAGCGACCTGCCGAAGCCGGACAATACACCTACGACAAGAAGCTCTTCTTCCTGAATCGCGACCCGCGCTTCTACCGCACCTTCGCCTTCCCCGGCACCGAGTGGCAGTTCAACGGCGCCATCGAAGGCCATGAGGATGCTTGCCCGTATCCTAATGGCAGCGAATACCAGCTCCAGAACTATGCATGGTACGAAAGCTTCGATGAGTCGAATGTTGCCGACAAAGCCGGTTTCTACACCGACAAGATGGGTGAAGATGGACAAAGCCTCTATGTGCGCAAAAAGTCACAGGACAAAACGCTCGGACAGTCTACACTCTACAACTTCACCACCGAAAACGGCTTCAGCCACAATGCTGCTCCAGTGCTTGCCATGCGCTATGCCGAAGTGCTGCTCAACTTTGCCGAGGCTGCCTGCGGCGCAGAGAAACTGCAAGAGGCTTGGGATGCACTCATCAAGATTCGTCAGCGCGTGGGCTACACCGGCGACTGCGGTCTTGATCCTGCCATCAAGAGCAACCGCGCCAAAATGTTCGAAGCCATACTCTACGAGCGTCAGGTCGAACTGGCCTACGAGGGCAAGCGCTTCGACGACTGCCACCGCTGGATGCTCTTCGACGGCGGCGTGAAGCAGGCTGAGATTGGCGGCGAAAGCTGGGCTCCCACAGGATGGGGTGGCAACACCTGCACCTATCTGGGTGTTACACCGCTCGACCAAGTCAACATCAAGAAAATAGAACTCTTGCTGTCGCCATCTGTCTACACCGCTGCACGCAACAGCGACAACGACCCGTTCGTCAAGCAGATTCCCGTGCTCAACGACGACGGCACACAGAAGACCGATGCTAACGGTGAACCTGTCACGAAGTCTATCATGGAGAAGCCCAAGGCGCTGACCCTCAACGAGGACTTCACCACTTCAACCACCGTCGATGCCTCGGGCGTTGAGGTTGTCAGCTACAACAACGCCGACGTGCAGGCTCTGGCCAACTTCTACAACCAGTACCTCGAGCGCAAAGACATTCTCACAATGACCGTGGCCAACGAAGAAGGCACCGGCTACCAAATGCCGAAGTGGAGCAATAACTGCTACCTCATGGGACTGGGCACCGGCGACGAGAACAACAACCCCAACGTGGCTCAGACCAAGGGCTGGAACCGCGCCAAGGGTGGCAGCGGTGCCTACGACCCGCTGAGCAAGACGCCTGATGTAGATTCGGGCACCACGCTGCCCAGCATCGTCACCGATGCTATCTTGGACAAGTAATTCGTACAGAACAGAAAATAAAAACAGCCGAAAGCTTTGTCCTTTCGGCTGTTTTTTGTATTTTTGCCACAACAACTAATCTTGATAGCTTATGAAAAAGAAAATCGTTGTGCTCACAGGAGCAGGCATGTCGGTGGAGAGCGGACTGAAGACCTTCCGCGATGCCGACGGTCTTTGGGAAGAGTATCCCGTACAGCAGGTGGCTACCCACGAAGGCTGGGAAGCCGACCCCACGCTCGTCACTAACTTCTACAATATGCTGCGCCGCAAGTGCTGGGGCGTGAAGCCGAATGAGGGCCACAAGCTCGTGGCCGAACTGGAAAAACACTTCGATGTAACGGTGGTCACACAGAACGTCGACAACCTGCACGAGCAGGCCGGTTCTTCGCATGTCATTCATCTGCATGGCGAACTCATGAAGGTGTGCTCCAGCCGCGATGTCGACGACCCGCGCTATCAGCAGACGCTGACACCCGACAACTGCGAGATTGCCCCAGGCACCAAGGCTGGCGACGGTTCGCTGCTGCGCCCCTTCATCGTGTTCTTCGGCGAGGCTGTGCCCAACATCACGGTAGCTGCCGAGGAAGCACAGGAAGCCGACATCTTCATCATCATCGGCACGTCGCTCAACGTCTATCCTGCCGCAGGCCTCATCCACTATGTACGCCCCGATGTGCCCGTCTATCTGATTGACCCCAATCCCGTGAGTGCGGGCAGTCGTGTACACCAGATACAGAAAGGTGCCAGCGAGGGCATGAAGGAGCTAATGCCTGTCTTGCTCGATCAGCTCAAGTAGTCGGTCGACGGCTTCTTCCTCTGGAATATTCTTCAGCACACACTCTTTCTGCCGATAGAGCGAGATGCGGCCGCGGCCAGCACCTACGTAGCCATAGTCGGCGTCGGCCATCTCGCCCGGACCATTGACGATGCAGCCCATGATGCCAATCTTCAGTCCTTTGAGATGGCTGGTGGCAGCTTTGATGCGGCGAATGGTGTCTTGCAGGTTATAGAGCGTGCGGCCGCAGCCAGGACAGGAGATGTACTCCGTCTTCGTGAACTTGATACGGGCGGCCTGCAGGATGGCGTCTTCCAAAGAAACGAGGAAGGATGAATGAGAAGTGTGCAATGGGCTGTCGCTGGGAAGCAGAATCTTCAGTTTCGTAGCCTTGCGGTCTATGAGGGGTGAGCCGGCCCAGATAGCAGCTTTCAGTTGGAGCGTCTCCCAGTCGGGTGCATCGATGTTGAGAAACAGCGTGTCGCCCTCTATCCAGCGAGACTCCAAGTCTCCACTCCCTTCGGACGGAGATTGGGAGAGACTCGGCACCTGAGCGGCCAGCTCCACCAGCTTCTTAGCCACAGGAATCTCGCACTCGGGCTCTTCGCTCAACGAGACGCGGATGGTGTCGCCAATGCCTTCGGTGAGCAGGGCGCCAATGCCCACGGCACTCTTGATGCGTCCGTCTTCGCCCTCGCCGGCCTCGGTCACGCCGAGGTGCAGCGGGTAGTGCATGTCTTCCTTGTCCATAGCCTCGACAAGCAGGCGCACGCTCTGCACCATGACCACCGTGTTGGAAGCCTTGATGCTGACCACCACGTCGTTGAACTGCTCGCGACGGAAGATGCGCAGAAACTCCATGCAGCTCTCCACGATGCCAGCCGGCGTGTCGCCATAGCGCGACATGATGCGGTCGGAGAGTGAACCGTGGTTCACGCCGATGCGCACGGCCGTATGGTGAGCCTTACATATATTAATAAAAGGTACGAGGCGGTCGTCGATGCGCTGCAGTTCGGCCTGATACTCCTCGTCGGTGTACTCCAGATGCTTGAACGTGCGAGCCGGGTCGACATAGTTGCCCGGATTGATGCGCACCTTTTCACAATACTGTGCAGCCACGTCGGCCACACGGGCGTTGAAGTGGACGTCGGCCACGAGCGGCTGCTGGTAGCCGTCGGCCTTCAGTCGGGCCGAGATGTTCTTCATGTTCTCAGCCTCACGCACGCCCTGGGTAGTCAGTCTGACCAGTTCGCCACCAGCATCAATGATGCGCTTGGCCTGCGCCACGCAAGCCTCCGTATCGTTGGTGTCGGTGGTGG
>CAMOTK010000065.1 GCA_946625715.1 uncultured Prevotella sp.
CTGCTGCTGAAGGCCATCACCTTCCCCATGGTGAAGAAGAGCTACATGTCGAGCGCCAAGATGCGCGTGCTGAAGCCGAAACTCGACGAGGCTACGAAGCAGTATGACAAGCCCGAAGACCAGATGAAGAAGCAGCAGGAGATGATGTCGCTCTACCAGAAGTACGGCGTCAGTCCGCTGAGCGGCTGTCTGCCCATGCTGATACAGATGCCTATCTGGATTGCGATGTTCAACTTCGTGCCCAACGCCATTCAGCTGCGCCGCGAGTCGTTCCTCTGGATTGACGACCTCTCGACCTACGACCCCATCATTGAGTGGCAGACCAACATCTGGGGCATTGGCGACCACCTGTCGCTGACGTGTATCCTGTTCTGCGTGGCCAACATTCTCTACAGCTACATGACCATGCGCCAGCAGAAGGACCAGATGGTGGGCCAGCAGGCTGAACAGATGAAGATGATGCAGTGGATGATGTACCTCATGCCCCTCATGTTCTTCTTCATGTTCAACGACTACTCGGCCGGTCTGAACTTCTACTACTTCATCTCGCTCTTCTTCTCGGCTGCCATCATGTGGACGCTGCGCAAGACCACCAACGACGAGAAGCTGCTGGCCATTCTCGAGGCCCGCTACAAGGAGAACCAGGCCAACCCGAAGAAGCAGACCAGCGGACTGGCTGCCCGTCTGGAAGCGATGCAGAAACAAGTGGAGGAAATGCAAAAACAACAACAGAAACGATGAAAATTGGATTTGACAACGAGAAATATCTGAAGATACAGTCGGAACACATTCGCGAGCGCATTGCGAAGTTCGACGGCAAGCTCTATCTGGAACTGGGCGGCAAGCTCTTCGACGACCACCACGCCAGCCGCGTGCTGCCAGGCTTCAAGCCCGACTCGAAGCTGCGCATGTTTGCACAGCTGCGCGACCAGCTGGAGATTGTCATCGTGGTGAGTGCCGACGACATCGAGAAGAACAAGGTGCGTTCCGACCTGGGCATCACCTACGACGAAGACGTGCTCCGACTGCGCGAAGAGTTCCAGAAGCGCGAGTTCATGGTGGGCTCGGTGGTCATCACCCACTACAACGGCCAGCATGCCGCCGACCAGTTCCGCCATCGGCTGGAGCGCATGGGCATCAAGTCGTACATCCACTACCTCATCGACGGCTATCCGCACAACGTGGAGCTCATTGCCAGCGACGAAGGCTTCGGAAAGAACGACTATGTCGAGACCTCGCGCGAGCTGGTCATCGTCACCGCACCTGGTCCCGGCTCAGGCAAGATGGCCGTCTGCCTCAGCCAGCTCTACAACGAGCACAAGCGCGGCATACGCGCCGGCTACGCCAAGTTCGAGACGTTCCCCGTGTGGAACCTGCCGCTGAAGCACCCCGTCAACATTGCCTACGAGGCTGCCACGGCCGACCTGAACGACGTGAACATGATTGACCCCTTCCATCTGGAAGCCTACGACAAGATTGCCGTCAACTACAACCGCGACATCGAAATCTTCCCCGTGCTCAATGCCCTCTTCGAAGGCATCTACGGCGAGAATCCCTATAAGTCGCCCACCGACATGGGTGTCAACATGGTGGGCTTCTGCATCAGCGACGACGAAGCCTGCTGCCAGGCCAGCCGCGACGAGATTATCCGCCGCTACTACGATGCCACCAACAAGCTGGCCGACGGTGCCGACAACGAGCGCGAGGTGAGCAAGATTCTGCTGCTCTTCAACCAGGCCAAGATTACGACGGCCTATCGCCGCGTCACCGTTGCTGCACAGGCCAAACAGGAACTGACCGAGCACACCGCCGCTGCCATAGAACTGGAAGACGGCACCATCATCACCGCCAAGTCGTCGCCCCTGCTCGGCTGTTCGGCCGCGCTGCTGCTCAATGCCACGAAGCATCTGGCCGGCATCGACCACGAGGCCAAGCTCATTCCGCAGAGCCTCATCGAGCCTGTTCAGAAGACGAAGACTGAGTATCTCGGCGCCAAGAACCCCCGTCTGCATACCGACGAAGTGCTGGTGGCCCTGAGCGTGGTGTCGGAGAGCGACGAGCGCTGTCGACATGCACTGGAGCAGCTGCCACGTCTGCGCGACTGTCAGGTACACTCCACGGTGATGCTCTCCGAAGTAGACCGCAAAATCTTCAAGAAACTAGGGTGCGGACTGACCTGCGACCCTGTGCGCAAGAAATAACAGCCAATCAAAACAAATAGAACTATGAAAAAATGCCTATTAACGCTATTAGTCCTAATAGCTTCCATTAACATTCAAGCTCAAGACGACGTGAATATTGGACGACAGAACATCAAGCTCAAAGGCGACCGCATGACACCGGAAGCCCTTTGGGCTATGGGGCGCATCGGCAGCCACCAGGCTTCGCCCGACGGCAAGAAGATAGTCTACCAGGTGGCCTACTACAGTGTGAAACACAACAAGAGCCACCACGTGCTCTACACCATCAAGGCCGATGGCACCAGCCAGCAGCTGCTCACGAAGAGCAGCAAGAACGAGACCGACCCGCAGTGGCTGGACAACGAGACCATTGCCTATCTCTTCGAGGGCGACATCTGGTCGGTGAAGGCCGACGGCACTGGCCGCCAGCAGCTGTCGAAGACCGACGGCAAGGTCGAGGGCTTCAAGTTCTCGCCCGACCGCCAGAAGGTCATCATCCTCAAGTCTATTCCCTTCCACGAGATTATCAAAGAGAACCCGTCGGACCTGCCCAAGGCTACCGGCCGACTGGTCACCGACCTGATGTATCGCCACTGGGACCACTATGTGGAGAGCATCCAGCACCCCTTCGTGGCCAATGTGGGCAGTGGCTATGCCGTTGCCAACGAAATGATTGACATTCTCGACGGTCAGCCCTATGAGTGCCCGATGGAACCGTTCGGCGGCATGGAGCAGCTCGACTGGAGCACCGACTCGAAGCAGATTGCCTACACCTGCCGCAAGAAGACGGGCCTGGTCTACAGCATCTCTACCGACTCGGACATCTATTTATATAATATAGGTACGCGCAAGACGACGAACCTCTGCAAGCCGGCCAACTATGTGGAGCCGAGGATTGAGCCCACGAAGACGCTGAAGTATCAGAACATCAACGCCGAGAAGAACCTCAAGAACAACGTGGGCTACGACCAGAACCCGAAGTTCTCGCCCGACGGCAACTACGTGGCCTGGCTCTCCATGAAGCGCTGTGGCTACGAGAGCGACCGCATGCGCCTGTGCTGCTACAATCTGAAGACGGGCGAGAAGACCTATCTCACCGAGTCGTTCGACTCGAGCGTCGACGACTTCTGCTGGACACCCGACGCCAAGGCCCTCTACTTCATCGGTGTGTGGCACGCCACCGAGAACCTCTATGCCACCAACCTGAAAGGCGAGGTGGTGCAGCTAACCGACAACTGGGCCGACTTCGGCTCGCTGCAGATGCTCGACAACACGCGCCTGCTCATGGAGCGCCACAACTTCACCGCACCGGCCGACCTCTATGTGGTGACGCCCAACGTGAAGAAGCCCGAGAAGACTACGCTCGTACAGATTACTGAAGAGAACAAGCACATCCTCGACCAACTGGCCAAGCCCACCGTGCAACAGCACTGGGCCAACACCACCGACGGCAAGCAGATGCTCTACTGGGTGATACTGCCGCCCTACTTCGACGAGTCGAAGGAGTACCCCACCCTGCTCTTCTGCGAAGGCGGTCCGCAAAGTCCCGTCAGCCAGTTCTGGAGCTACCGCTGGAACTTCATGATTATGGCTTCGCAAGGCTATATCATCGTGGCCCCCAACCGCCGCGGCCTGCCCGGCTTCGGTCAGGAGTGGCTGGAACAAATCTCTGGCGACTGGACGGGCCAGTGCATGAAAGACTATCTCTCGGCCATCGACGACGCTGCAGAGAATCTGCCCTACATCGACCGTGAGCACATGGGTGCCGTTGGCGCATCGTTCGGCGGCTTCTCGGTCTACTACTTAGCCAGCCACCACGACAAGCGCTTCAAGTGCTTCATTGCCCACGACGGCGCTTTCAATCTTGAAGCCATGTACACGGAAACGGAAGAAAACTGGTTCTCCAACTGGGAGTACGACGATGCCTACTGGAACAGAGAGCAGACGGAGAACGCCCGTCGTACCTATGCCAACTCGCCCCACCGCTTTGTCGACAAGTGGGATACACCAATCCTGTGCATCCACGGCGAGAAGGACTATCGCATCAATGCCACTCAGGGCATGAGCGCCTTCAATGCCGCTCGCATGAGAGGCATCGAAGCGCAACTGCTCATCTTCCCTGATGAAAATCACTGGGTGCTGAAGCCCCAGAACGGTATACTCTGGCAGCGCACCTATTTCAACTGGCTTGACCGCTGGTTGAAATAGGCAGGCTGTCAGCCTGTTCAAGAAGCATATCGGCAAGCATGAAGTTACTGTCCTGCTTGCCGTATATTGTATCATAGACAAACTTCAGGCCAAGACGACCACCGCCCATCTTGAGCACATGCACCAAGCAGAGGTTCTGCAGGCCGATGCTCTCGGCCAGGATGTCCAGGTCGGTAACAGCCAGTTGCGACAATGCCAACTGGTAGGCCAGCTCTGAGTTGTCTTTGATGAAACGCTCCACGTCGCCCAGCGTCTTCAGCTCGAAAGCCTGCAACAGCTTCAGGAACGGCATGAGCGATACAGGATAGAGTTCTGCTTGGTTGACGGCAGCAATGCGCTGGTTCAACCTGTCGAAAGGTCGCAGCTCCAGATAGTTGCGGAACGAGTCGACCGAGAGCGACACTTCGTCGAGCCTTCCGCTCTTGACCAGCGCCTGCACCTGGCGGCGATAGTCGGCCAGCGTCACCTGTAGGCGACTGAACTCGTCGTCGATGAGTTCGAGCATGCCGGCCAGACGGCTGAACTGTCGCTTGTATTCAGGCGGTATCTGCACATCACCCTTGTAGCCGGTGTCGTGCTCAATGGTCGACCACACGTGCTGCAGTGCCGTACGCATCTGCAACTCAAAGCGCAGGTTGGCCAGCGGCTCCTCTTCCGGACAAGTGGGATGAATGCGACAGATGTAGTGCAGCGAGTTGTAGCCGAAGCTGTTCAGCTCGTGCAGTTTGCGCTTGTCTACCGAGTTCTTCCAGTCTATTTCAAAGATACGCTTGGCAATAGCCGCCACCTTGTCGACGTCGTGGGTATAGAACGTAATGACGCGCAAGCCCACCAAGTCGGTCAGGTCGTCTATCGACTGGTATTTCGTACCCTTCAAATCGAGCTTACCTTCCAGCGACTTCTCGCTTTTTGTGCGATGCTCCACAGCCGTCACGTAGATGCCCTGATGCTTCAAAGCATCTTCCAAGCGCTTGACCGCCACCTGCTCCAGCTGTTGGAGCAGGGGCAAGCGCTCTTTGAACTGACTCATGAGAGCCTGTGTATGCGCATTCAGACTGGCCATTTTATTTGAACTCGAACAGATTAGTGAAACCTGTCATGGCAAACACGCTGCGGATGTCGTCGCTGATACCCTTGATATATACGTGGCTTCCAAATGGTTTGGCCCGCTTCAGCACGTTCAGGAACAAACGCAGACCGCTCGACGAAATGTACTCCAGTGCAGTGCAGTCGAGAATAATGTCATGACCCTCGCAGTTCTTCAGCGGTTCCATATCCTTCTCCACAGCGGGTGCAGCAGCTGTGTCGAGACGACCGTCGAAATACATCACATAGTTGTTGTCTTCTTCTTTGAAAGTTGCCTTCATAGTTGTTTGTTTTTTTATAAGTTATTTATTTTATTGATTTTTATCGGAAGTCTTCAGCAGCTTGCGCAGCGTCAGGATATTACGCCCGTCGACGCGCTCGTAGTTGATGGTATCCATCAGCTGGCGCACCAGATGGATGCCCAGTCCGCCGATGGGACGGTCTTCGGCCGACAAGGTGGTATCCACCTCGCCCTTGGCCGTCGGGTCGAAGGGCAAGCCTTGGTCGCTGATAACCACCTTCAGGCGCACGTCGTTGACCATGGCCTCAATATTGACCTCTCCAGACTGACCGGGCGGATAGGCGTAGTTCATCACGTTGACCACTGCTTCTTCAATAGCCAAGTTCATCTGCATGGTGGTCGTCATGTCAAAGCCAACCTCTTCGCAAACGCTGTCTACGAACTCAGCTAAACGCGGAACATCCTGCACATCGTTAGGCAGGGTGATGCTGCGCACGAAATGCTCGTTGAGCTCTTGTTTTGTATACTGAATTGCTACCATTGTCAAATCATCGCTTTGCTCCGCCCTGCCCACAAAGGCAGCCACGGCAGCCGTCATGTGTTCTATCAGCGGTTTGGGCAGATGCTTGTGCTTAGCCGCCACGTCGTCGATGGCGCTCTTGATGCGCTCTTGGCCAAACTGCCGGTTGTCGATGTCCATGGCTTCGGTCAGGCCATCGGTATAGAGGAAAATAGTAGTCATGTAGTCTATCTTCGTCTCCTGCATGTTGTACTTCCAGCCCGACAGCACACCGAGGGGGATATTGGGCGCCACGGGCAGACTGCCGATGGTTTTGCCAATGAGTATCGGTGCATCGTGGCCGGCGTTGCAGTAGCGCAGACGTCCTGTAGGCAGGTCGAGCACACCGATGAAGAAGGTTACGAACATGCCCGACTCGTTGTCGACCGACAGACGCTCGTTGATGGCTTGCATGAGGCGCTCGGGCGAAGCCTCATGAGACGACACCGTGCGGAAGAGCGTTCGCGTGACGGCCATCACCAGCGATGCCGGCACGCCTTTGCCCGACACGTCGCCGATGCAGAAGAAGAGTTTCTCGTCGCGGGTGTAGAAGTCGAAGAGGTCGCCGCCAATGTTCTTGGCCGGCGTCAGCGTGGCAAAGACGTCGAACTTCTGGTTATCGTTGTCGTTATAGGTGGGAAATTCCTTTGGCAGCATGGCCATCTGAATGTCGCCGGCCACCTTCAGCTCACTCTCCATCGAGGCCTGATTGGCCGCCGTCTCGCTGAGTTCCTTCACGTAGCGTCTGAGCGAATGCTGCATGTACTCAAACGAGTCGCGCAGTCGCTGAATCTCGTCATGCGTATTGATGACGGGCAACTTGACGTTGAAGTTGCCGTCGGCAATTTTCTTGGCCGAGGCAGTCAGCTCCTTCAAGGGCCTGAGCTGAGCCCGAATCACGAAATACGTCACCACCGACACCGTCAGCACCATGAACAGCAGCAGGATGTCCATGTACATGTTCAGCATATTGGGGCGCTCCATGATTTTCGATTCCGGGAAGGTGAAGCTCACCGACCACATCACGCGCTCAACGGGTGCATAATAGACTATCTGCGGCCCATTGATAGCTTCGTCGTCCTCACCCGCAGAGCTGACCATCGTCTTGAAGTACATGGTGTCGCTGCCCTTCTCCCAGCGCAGCATGCGTTCGGTCAGTTGCAGCACACGCGGGTCGTTATGCCGCTTGGCCATGGTGAAGGCGTTCACTCTCAAGATGCTTTCCGAGTCGGGATGACAGATGTAGTGGGCATCGCGGCTCAGCACACTGACCTGCGAGAAGGGGAACGGCTTGGCTTCCTCGACGAGGTCGCGCACCCAGCGCAGGTCTACGTCGGCACAGAGCACGGCATAGATGCTGCCGTCGTCCTCGTAGAGCGGCACGGAATAGGTCACCATGGGCCGATTGGTCGACATCGTGTCGAGATACGGCAGACACCAGTAGCCACTGTTCTTGCGGTTGGTATAAATCCAGTTGCTGTCGGTCTCCAGATAGCAGAAGTTGTGCTCCGGCCCGCCTACCTCGTCTTCCTTGAGCATGCCGCCCTCGCGATAGATGGTCGGTGCGTAGTAGCGGCCTTCTGCCGGGAAGTAGTTGGCGCGGTAGAGCAGCGTCACGGCCGAAATGTCCTCGTTGGCCTCTATCAGTCGGCGAAGGAGCGTATTGACCAGCACCTCGTGGGTGGCAAACATGTCGGCGTAGGAAGCGGCCGTCTCCACAGCCGTCTCCACATTCGACACGCGGTTGTCTATCACCTTGATGGCGCCATCCATCGAGCGACTGGCCTGTCGGGCTACTTCTCCGGCCACGACCTGCCTCACGCGATAGTTCTCGTAGATGCCTTCCAGCAGCATGAGCACCCCCATCAGCGTCACCAGCAGGATACTGGTGCGGGTGGCCACTGAGAAGTTGTGGAGTTTATCGAGTATGACTGACATAGACCTATTTCTTTATGTTGGTTTCTTTCACTAAGTGTGCGTAGGCTTCGCCCATGAGCAGGAACTTCTCGCCGTGGAGCAGCGCTACGTCGACGCCGCGCTGGAAAATCATGACGATGTCGGAACCGCCAAACTGGAAGTAGCCCATCTCGTCGCCGCGTTTCAACTGCTGGCCCACACGAAGCGTAGGCAGCCAGTTGACGCTGCATATCTGCGACATGCCCACGGGCAGCATGGCTACCAAGCCGTACTGCTCGGTGTCGATGATGGCGCAGGCACGGGTCTCTACCATCTGGAAGCCCATCTCGTTCTTGTAGTAGTAGAGCTTCTGCTCGTTGTCCCAGAGCGTATAGCCGCCGCCGGCCGCCACGCCCGGTATGGTGCGCAGCTCTACAAGTCGCCCTTCGACGGGCGCATGGTAGCGGTGGTAGCAGTTCACGTCGAGAAACGTGTGGGTGAGCGTACCACCGGCAAAGGCGTCTTTATACTGCGAGTCGCTGCCTATCAGCTGACCGATGTCGCTGAGCTTGGCAGTCTTGATTTGCAGGTCGGCAGGGTACACCAGCTGGTTGTCGTCGCCGATGCGCCACAGCTGCTTCGGCCAAGCGTCGGCCGGGCTCACCACCTCGGCATGGGCATCGATGGGGCGCATGTCGGGCGAGGCCAGGCTGCGGGCAAAGAACTCGTTATACGTGCGCCAGCGGTTGCCCTCGCCATACCAGCCTTTGTTCAGGCCCCAGTCGGGGTCGTCCTTCACAAGGTTGTAGTAGCTGTCGTTCCAGCTCGCTTCCGTGTCGAGCCACTGGCCCCAGCTGTTGGCATAGGTGGTCAGCCACGAGGCGAAAGGCTCCACAAACTCCACGGTGGGATAGTAGTAGCCGCGCCCCTTGAGCTCCTCGAGCGGCTGGTCGACCACAAACCAGAAGTAGCCAATGCCCTGGTCGGTGCGCCCGTAGAGCGACTGGCCGTAGACGGTGGGACTGGCCGTGGGCATCACGTCCCACGGCAGGCAGCGCACGTTGCGGTCGACGAAGTCGTAGAACTCGTCGAGCGTCTGTGCAGGATTATAGTTGCGGTCGGGATTGACGGTAGCAGCCTGCGCAATGGCATGTTCCAAGAGTCGCTTCACCTCGGCGTTCTCGTTGCAAATGTTCTGCAGCGCCACCACCGCTTCGGTGTGCGCCCCGCCGGCAGGCAGCTCGTCGGCATCGTCATGACAGGCCGTCAGCATAACTGCCGAAAGCACCATATAAAATAATAATAGGTGTAGCCTTTTCTTCATGAGCGTATAATTATCGCATGCAAAAATACAAAATTATTCCCAAATACTTGAATATCCACTAAAAATTTGTACCTTTGCAGGCAAAATAATTGAAAAAATTAAAGTTTTTATCTATGACACAAGCAATTCAAAAGACATTGAGAGACTCTGCCGGCATGCGCTGGACAGCCCTCTTGCTGCTGGCGCTGGCCATGTTTTGCAGCTACATCTTCATGGACATCCTCTCTCCCATCAAGGACCTGATGCAGTCGGAGCGCGGTTGGGACTCTACGGCCTTCGGCACCATGCAGGGCGCCGAGGTGTTCCTCAACGTGT
>CAMOTK010000066.1 GCA_946625715.1 uncultured Prevotella sp.
GGTTACACGCTTTCCAGGCGTGCCTCTTCAACCACTCGAGCACCTCTCCTTGTTGTAAGCGGATGCAAAAGTAATGCTTTTCCGGCGAATCCTGCTATTACCTGCCCATTTTTTAATGTTCTTTATCATTTCAGGCTAATGCCGAACACACGTTCGACATTGCGGTTGGTGTTTTCTGCCAGTTCGTCGGGACTGATGCCGTAGGCTTCGGCCATGCGTAGCAGCACGTACTGCACGAACGAGGGTTCGTTGCGCTGACCGCGCATGGGCACTGGCGCCATGTAAGGGGCGTCGGTCTCCAACACGATGCGGTCGAGGGGCACGGCCTGGGGCAGCACCTCGGGCAGGTGCGACTTCTTGAACGTGAGCACGCCGCCTACGCCCAGCACAAAGCGGTCGAACTGCAAGAGTTCTTCGGCCTCGTGGGCATTGCCCGTGAAGCAATGGAACACGCCGCCAGGCAGTTCACGCGCGTATCTTTTTAAGATGTGTACCATCTCGTTCTGCGCTTTCCTGCAATGAATCATCAGCGGCAGACGCGTTTCCACCGACCAGCGTACCTGCTCTTCGAAGGCTTCCTGCTGCTCCTGTTCGAACTCGCGCGACCAGTAGAAGTCGAGGCCTACTTCGCCGATGGCTACGGGCGGTTCTTGCTGAAGCAAGCATCCTTTCGGGCCGAGCGGGCTGCTATCGGCCAAAAGCAAATGGCGAATGGCCAACAGCTGTTCGCGCCAGTCGGCTTTCACCTCTTCGGGATGCAGGCCGAGCATGGGATAGCAGTAGCCGGGGTATTGGCGGCAAACGTCCATCACCGTGTGGCACGACGACAGGTCGATGGCGGGCAGGAAGATAGCGGCACAGCCAGCCTCACGGGCCCGCTGCACCACTTGCTCGCGGTCGTCAGCAAACTCTTCGCCATCTAAATGGCAGTGAGTGTCGATGAATTTACGATTTAACAATTTACTATTTACTATTTTATTTGTTGCGGTGGAGCAATTCGTTCATATACTGGCGCAGTGCCTGCTTGCGCTCCTGCGGCACGTTGATGCGCTCCAGCAGTTGCTGGCCTTCTTCGAAGTAGGCATTGATTTTGGCTTCGCACAGCTGGCGGATGCCAATGGCGTCGTAGAGACGGGTGACGGCAGCAATCTTCTCCTGACGGTCGAACGTCATGGCCTCAATCCAGCCTTCCAGTTCCTTGCGCTGCTCAGCGTTGGCACGATTGAGGGCGTTGATGAGCATGTAGGTCTTCTTGTTGCTGGTGATGTCGCCGCCGATGGCTTTGCCAAACACCTTCGTGTCGCCATAGACGTCGAGCAGGTCGTCTTGCAGCTGGAAGGCCAGACCTATGCGCTCGCCCAACTGGTAGAGCAGGTCGGCATCTTCCTGCGGGGCATCGGCCAGGATGGCGCCAATCTTCAGGGCACAGGCCAGCAGGACGCTGGTCTTCAGGCGAATCATCTCGATATACTCGTCCTCGGTGACGTCGTTGCGCGTCTCGAAGGTCATGTCGTACTCCTGACCTTCGCCAATCTCGAGAGCCGTCTCGGTGAAGAGGTTGAGCACGGCGGGCAGATGGCGGGCGTCGCACTGCGCCATGCGCTGATAGGCCAGCACGAGCATGGAGTCGCCCGAGAGGATGGCCTTGTTGGCGTCCCACTTCTTGTGCACCGTCTCGTGGCCGCGGCGCAGGTCGGCCTGGTCCATCAGGTCGTCGTGCAGCAACGTGTAGTTGTGATAGGTCTCCAGGGCCACGGCCTGCATCATGATGTCCTGCGGTTGCTCCTTGTAGAGGTTGTAGGCCAGGAGCATGAGCACGGGCCGTATGCGCTTGCCACCGATGGAGAGCACGTAGCTGATGGGGTCGTAGAGCGACTTGGGCTTTCTTTCGTAGGGGAGCGCTTCGAGGAAGTCGTTCACCTGCTTCAATAGTTCGTCTGACTGATACATATTTCTTCTTTTTTTATAACATAAACACGATTGGGATGCACACCATGGTGCGACAGGGCTTGTCGTTTTGGATGCCGGGCGTCCAGGGGCCCATCATCTTCAGCACCCGCAGGGCCTCGCGGTCGCACTGGAAGTGGAGCGGTTTGGCTATCTTCAGGTCGCTGATGCTGCCGTCTTTGTTGACGATGAACTGCGCCAGCACCTTGCCCTGAATCTTCTGTTGGCGGGCTATCTCGGGATATTTCAGGTTTTTCGTGAGCCACTTGGTGAACTCGGCCATACCGCCGGGCGGCTGTGGCAGGTCTTCTACCACGCGGAAGTCGAGCGGCTGCTCGTTCTCGTCGGTCACGATGGGCTCGGGCTCTTCCGTCGGAGCAGTCTCGGTCGGTTCGCTCTGCTCCACGACATCGGTTTCTTCCTTCTTTTCCTCGTCGGCCTTCACCTCGTTGTCCACAACTTCCAGTTTCACCGTGGGTTTCAGCTTCTCCTCTTCCTGCTGAGCCAACTGCGATTCCGGTTCGAAGAGCGGTGCCATGTCCATGTCGCGCGTCAGCTCTTCCATCAGTTCGGGGTCGTCGAGCGGGTCGGAGGGCACGATATTATATTCGAGTGCAACGAAGAAGAGCGTGAGCGCGAAAACGAGCCCGAGCAGGAACCGCCAAGGGCGTCCAGCTTCCAAATCGGCCTGCGAACTCTTCTTCACTTCCATAATAAACTGCCGCTTTTTCCGTTAATTATACCAAAAGCGTGTGCAAAGTTAGCTTTAGATTCTGAAAAAAGCCGTATCTTTGCCGTTAAAATTAAGTAAAATAGGATGAAGAGAGTTGTTTTTGCCCTGTTAGCCCTGCTTTTTGTGCTCCAAAGTGGCGCACAAGACAGTCAGACGGCCTACAATTTTCTGCGACTGCCGGTGAGTGCTCACGTGGCAGCCCTGGGCGGCGACAACATCAGCATACCCGAAAACGACCCCACCCTGCTCTTCCACAATCCGGCGCTCATCAACAACGTGAGCGACAAAACGCTCAACCTGAACTTCATGACCTACATGCAAGGTGCTAAGACGGCCAGTGCCTCGTTCGTTAGGGCGGCTGGGCAGCGCGGCTCGTGGGCCGTGGGCGCACAGTTCATGGACTACGGCTCGATGAAGGAGACCACCTACACCGGCGAGCAGACGGGCACGTTTGGCGCCAAGGACATCAGCGTGTGCGGTGCCTTTGCCTACGGACTGGCCAACCATCTGACGGGTGCCATCACGGCCAAGGCCATCACCTCGTACATAGGTCAGTACAACTCGCTGGCCATGGGCGTCGACCTTGGTCTGAACTACTACCTGCCCGAGAGCGAATGGAGCTTCTCGGCGGTGGTGCGCAACCTGGGCGGACAGCTCAATGCCTACGAAGACGACTTCGAGCGCATGCCGCTCGACCTGCAGGTGGGCGTCACCAAGCGCCTGGTGGGGTCGCCGCTGCGCATCTCGGCCTCGCTGGTGCGCCTGAACAACTGGGACTTTAAATTCGGCAACCATCTTGTGGTGGGCGCCGAACTCATGCTGGGCGACCAGTTCTATATTGCCGCAGGCTACAATGCCCTTCGCGCCGCCGAAATGAAGGTGAGCACGGGCGACGGCGAGAGTGCCCGCATGGCCGGCCTGTCGCTGGGTGGCGGTCTCATGCTCCAACGCCTGCAGCTGCACGTGGCCTATGCCAAATATCACGTCAGCGCCTCGTCACTGACCATCAATGTAACTTATCAGCTATGAAAAAAATAACGATTGCAATCGACGGCCACTCTTCGTGCGGCAAGAGCACGATGGCCAAGGATTTGGCCCGCAAGGTGGGCTACATCTATGTAGACACGGGTGCTATGTACCGCAGCGTCACGCTCTATGCCCTGCGCCACGGTCTGTTCAACCAAGACGGTTCCATCAGGCGCGAAGACCTGCGCGCCGCCATGCCCGATATCAAAATCAGTTTCCAACTGAACGCCGAGACGGGTCGCCCCGACACCTATCTGAACGGTGAGCGCGTGGAAGACCAGATTCGCTCGCTCGAAGTGTCTAACCACGTCAGCCCCATCGCCACGGTCGACTTTGTGCGCTCGGCCATGGTGGCCCAGCAACAGCAGATGGGCAAGGACAAGGGCGTGGTGATGGACGGTCGCGACATTGGCACCGTGGTCTTCCCCGATGCCGAACTGAAAATCTTCGTCACGGCCTCGGCCGAAGTACGTGCCCAGCGCCGCTTCGACGAACTGAAACAGAAGGGCATGCCGGCCGACTATGCCGACATTCTGAAGAACGTGGTAGAGCGCGACTACATTGACTCGCACCGCGAGGTGTCGCCACTGAGGAAGGCCGAGGATGCGCTGGAGCTCGACAACAGTCACATGACCATTGACGAGCAGAACCAGTGGCTCATGGAGCAATTCGAGCGGGCTACTGCCGAATAAGACTACAACATAAAATAGAAAAAGGGCCGCAGCTAAATGTGCTGCGGCCCTTTTTTAAGTCTTATATTCCAAGCGGAAGGAATCAGGACTTGGGATGCTTATACCAGTCCTTCTTTTGGGCGCCCTTGGAAGTAGACCACTCCAAGAAGTCGGGATAGAGATTGCCGATGGGCACCCGTTCGTACTCGTTGTTCAGGAGCGTTTTGGTGAAGGTGTCGATGGTCACGCCCGAGAGGAAGAATGCGAAGGGATAGTCGCCCTCACGCACGTAGAATATTTTGGCCTCGACGTTGGAGCGATCGTCCTGCGTGCCGAAGTACGAGTAGTTCATCTTAGGCGACGGAGCCTCGAAGGGGATATGCACCTCCCAGCGCTTGTCGCCGGCTTCTTTGCGGAAGATGAAAGGCTTCACGCTGGCAGCATTCGACTCGTAGGCACCATTCTCGTAGGTGAGCTCCAGGATGAAGATGGTCTTTTGGTCCGAGAGCAGATTCTCTGTGAGCAGGAAGACGTTGCCGTCGCGCTGAAACTCTGTAGTCACGGTGTCGCGCCCGAAGGGTACCTTCTTCATCACGATGCTTGTAGGCGCATCCTTGCCTTCGAGCGTCAGTGCAAGACCGCTCTTCAGCTCCACATAGTTCATATAGCTGGTCAGTTCGAAGGTCTCTTTGGTGACCACATAGCTGTCGCCCATGTTCTTCAGGGTTAGTTCGCGATGGTGCTTGAAGTCTATCACGGCATCGTTCATGTCGTAGTCGCCTTTATTGGGCCAGAGGTCTTCGAAGGCATAGACGCCCGTCGTGGTCGTCACGCGAGGCTTCACCACGGGCAGGTCCTTGAACACGCCCACGGGCTTCATGGCCAGGATCAAGTCGTCGTAGTCCTCGTCGTTGCAAGCATCCTCAAACGAGACGATGGCGTACTGCTGACCGTTGGCATTCTCGTAGGCAAACTTAGCTGTGCGGCTCTTTCCCTGCGGATTATCCTTGACAATGATAGCCTTATCGTCCTTCAGACAGTAAGACATGCCATCGGTCGATGTCTGCCACACATTGTACAGACGGCCATACTCGCTGGTGCCGCGGTCGTTGTAGCTGTTATAGAACACATGTTCGCCCTGTTTCTTCTGCATGGCCCAGCCATTGGTCTTCAAGATGAAGCCAATCTTTGTGCCACTGGGGAACACGCTGGTAGCACCGCTCATGTCGCCACTGGCAATGTTGGGATAGTACATCAGTTTGATTACATCGCCACGATCCATAGCCACGTTGCCATAGTAGCGGTTGCCGCTGTTCTTGATCAACTTCGACTTACCGTCCTGAGTGTTGGGCAGCAGCATGATGATGTTCAGATCCATCGTGGTCTGCGGCTCCTCACCCTCTTTGTAGTAATAGTAGCCGAGAGTGTTGTTCCAACAGGTGTTCGAACCAATCAGGGTCACGCCCACCTCGGCATCTTCGGTCAGCGTCAGGTCACCCGGCTCACGATAGGCAGCAGGACAAGCCTTCTTGTCTTCCAGGGCACCAGAGATGGCTTGGTAGATGCCCTTTATCTCCTCTGCGTTGAAAGCCAGCTTGTCGTAGTCCTCGTCGCCCGGCTGCATGATATAGCTGGGACGTCCGCTCAGGTTGCCCCATGTGCCTAAAGGCGTTTTCCACTCCTTGTAAATCTGGGTGTCTGTCTTGCTGCCGGTAGCGCGGTCTACCAGATACGACAGGTGATAGAGGCTCTCCAGACTGTTGGTCTGTTCGCCGACATTGGCTTCTGCACGGCGGGTCATCCGGGCAGCAGCTGTCGACGAAGTAGCCACTGCCGAAGCAGCGCCATTGGCCACCTTGGCCGTCAGCAGTTCCTGGTCGATGAAGAAGTTGCCGGTGTAGACATACAGTTCGGTCGAGAATGCAGGCAGCTCTACGGTCGCGTTGTAGACGCCCTGAGCGTTGGTATACCCTTCATAGATAGGCGAAACATCTTCCTTGAGGGCATCGCCATCAAGGGGGTTCTCGCCATAAACGCTAAAGAATACAGCACCCGCGGGATTGCAGGCCGTGTAATCCACTGTCAGATTGACCTTCTGAACAGTAGAGAAATCAAACCATTCTTCCTTGGTCGTACCGTTACCGTTGGTATCAGTATTGTTGCCCAAGTCGTTTAAATCATTGTTCACGCACGAAGTCAGCAATGCGACCACTGCAAGAAGGGAAAATAATCTTAATCTCATAATTGTTTTCTCTATTTATCGTTTTATTCTATAATCCTTGCGGCAAAAATAGCATTATTTTATGAAACAACCAAATTTCCGTCTTTCTTTTTAGGGTCTTTTATGCAAAAAGTACCGGATTTTACCCAAAATGCATGGAATTGCGTTACAGAACGATTAACATAAAAAATCAGCGATTGTTTGGCCATTCGCTCAAAAAAATCTACCTTTGCAGACAAATTCAAACGACAACATAGAAACCATGTACTACGCTTTAGCCGATCCACAGGACATCACACGCGCCGGACTGATGTATGTGCTCTCGCAGATGGAAGGCACCGAAACGGTGCCGGCCGAAGACAAGACGGAACTGATAGAACACCTGAAGCAGCACCCCGACGCCGTGGTGGTGGTCGACTATACGCTGTTCGACATCAACGACATCGACGAGCTGCTGATTCTCTGTCAGCGTTTCCCGCTGGTACACTGGGTGGTGTTCAGCTTCGACCTGACGAGCGACTTCGTGCGCCAGCTCATGGCCGTCAGTCAGCAGTTCAGCATTTTGCTCAAGGAGTCGCCCCTCAGCGAGATTCGCGAGTGCCTGGTCTACGCCGCCCGCGGGCACCGCTTCATCTGCCAGCGCATGACCGAGATTCTGCTGGCTGCCACGATGGCGCCCGTAGAGGAAGAGGTGCAGCTGACGAAGACGGAGACGGAAATACTGAAGGACATTGCCCTCGGACTGACCACGCGCGAGATTGCCGAGCGCCGTTTCTCGAGTTTCCACACGGTGAACACCCACCGAAAGAACATTTTCAGGAAAATTGGTGTCAACAACGTGCACGAGGCCACCAAGTATGCCCTGCGCGCCGGACTGGTCGACACCGCCGAATACTATATTTAAAAGGAAAGAAAAAAGGGATGTCTCACGACAGCCCTTAATCCTTTCCTTTTCTAACTAACTTATTATCAACTATTCATTACTCATTCTTTTCCTTTAGAAAATCTATTCTCTGATTTTCGATGCAAAGTTATGACATTTCCGAAGATTTTGTAGCAATAGCGCGTGAAAAAGTAACGTAAACGTTTGCGTAATGCGCTTTTTTTTGTAAATTTGTCCCCCAAAACAACCAACTATGCCCAACAACAAACATCGCATCTCGCTCAAGGACCTGGCCGAACGACTGGGCGTCAGCATCGCCACGGTGAGCCGCGCCCTGCACGGCAGCTCTGAAGTCAGCCACGACATGAAACAGAAAATTGTGGGATTGGCACGTGAACTGAACTACCGTCCAAACCCTTTCGCTCAGAGCCTGCGCAAGGATGCTCCCAAGGTGATTGGCGTGGTGGTGCCCAACCTGGTGACCCATTACTATGCCGCCGTGCTCGATGGCATCGAGATTGAAGCCCGCAAGGCTGGCTACTCCGTGATTTCGGCCAACAGCCACGAACGGCAGGAAGACGAGGCACGGGCCATCGACAACTTCAACAACCTGCATGTAGAGGGCATCATTGCCTGTCTGGCACAGGACACCACCGACTACACACACTTCGAAGAAGTCTCGAACACGGGCATACCGCTCGTTTTCTTCGGGCGCACCTGTCTGCCCGAGAAGTTCTCGAGCGTCATGGCCAACGGCGACGAAGCGGCCCAGCAGGCCACGCGCCACCTGATAGAGACGGGTTCGCGCCGCATTGCCTTCATCGGCGGCCCCAACCACCTCGACATGGTGCGCCGCCGCAAGCACGGCTATCTGGAAGCCCTGCGCGAGGCAGGCATCGGCATCGACCGCTCACTGGTGGTGTGCGACCGCATTGACTATGAGGTGGCGCTGAACAACACTTTGCAGATTTTGCAAGGCGACAACCGCCCCGACGCCATCCTGGCCTTCAACGACATCATCACCTTCGCGGCCTTCACGGCCATCAAGCAGCAGGGCTTGCACATTCCCAAGGACGTGGCGCTCATAGGCTTCACCGACGACCCTCACGCCAGCTATGTCACGCCCCGCCTCTCCATCATTGCCGACCAAGCAAAGAAGATGGGGCAGACGGCCTGCGAATTGTTGCTGCGCCACATCGGCGGCGACACGAAAATCTACCGCGAGGTGGTGCCACAACAGCTCATCATCCGCGAAACATCGGGGAAACAATAAAAAAAACATCCGAACCGCCAATGCCGTTCGGATGTTTTTTTCTGAATATACTTATGCTTACAGGTTGGCCAGCTCAATGACCTTGTCGACTGCAGCCGAGAGACCGTCGGTGTTCTTACCGCCGGCAGTAGCGTAGTGGGGCTGACCGCCGCCACCGCCCTGAATGAGCTTGGCAGCCTCGCGCACCATCTGGCCTGCGTTCAGTCCGTGCTCCTTCACCAGGTCGTCGCTCATCATCACCGAGAGCAGCGGCTTGTCCTGATAGACGGTGCCCACCACGCAGAGCAGCGAACCCTCTACGGCGGCCTTCACCTTGAACACCAGGTCCTTGGCAGCACCGGCTTCCATAGGCAGCACGGCCTTGATGACCTTCACGCCACCCATCTCGCGGGCTTTCTCAATGAGCATATCCTTCGTGCGCTCCACGGCCTGAGCCTGGAACGACTCAATCTCTTTCTTCATCGTGTCGTGCTCCTCAATATACTTGCGGATGACGCCTTCCAGGTCCTTGGCGTTGTTGAAGAACGCACGCACAGCCTTCACCGTGTCTTCAATGTTGTAGAGCAGTTCCTCGCACTCGCGGCCCGTCTTGGCCTCAATGCGGCGGATGCCGGCAGCCACGCTGCTCTCAGAGACAATCTTGAAGAAGCCTATCTTGCCTGTGGCCTTGGCATGGATACCGCCACAGAACTCGCACGACGGACCGAAGCGCACCACGCGCACCTTGTCGCCGTACTTCTCGCCAAACAGGGCGATGGCTCCCATCTTCTTGGCTTCCTCAAAGGGCGTGTCGCGATGCTCGTCGAGGGGAATGTCCTGGCGAATCATGTCGTTCACCATGCGCTCCACCTGGCGCAGCTCCTCGTCGGTCACCTTCTGGAAGTGCGAGAAGTCGAAACGCAGCGTGTCGGCACTGACAAACGAGCCCTTCTGCTCCACGTGGTCGCCCAGCACCTGCTTCAAAGCGTAGTCGAGCAGGTGGGTGGCGGTGTGGTTGGCAGCACTGGCGTC